>CAKTXU010000153.1 GCA_934630995.1 uncultured Eubacteriales bacterium | reverse complement strand
TAGCAGCGCTTATGTAACAGTTTTTAAGCGCTTGATAAACCAGCGAGTATCCCCTACAGCACTTTTGCTGCGGCATCTACCGGGAAACAGATGTCCTCCCTCCTCTTTTCCGCCGCCGCGCACGCACCAAACCAGACGAGCGAATAATGAGAAAGAGGCAGTCATCATGAAAAAACACGTCGTGGCCGTCATCGGCTGCGGGAATATCGCCAAAAACTCCCATATCCCCTCTTATATTGGCAGCGGGTTGGCCGATATCCGGTATCTGGTGGATCTTCAGCCGGAAAAAGCCGAGGCGCTGCGGGAAAAATTTCAGCTTTCCGAAGCAAAAGCCGTGACCGATTATCACGATATCCTGGACGATCCGACGCTGGAGGCTGTTTCCGTCTGTCTGCCAAACGACCTCCACGCGCCCGTGTCCATCGATTTTCTCAACCACGGCAAGCATGTCCTGTGTGAAAAGCCCATCGCCCTCAACACCGAGCAGGCATTGGAAATGCAGGCGGCGGCAGAGAGAAACAACCGCATTTTGAATATCGGCGTGGTGAATCGCTTCAGCACCGCCGTCAACCGCATCCGGACCATCCTGCAAAGCGGTGAGCTGGGCGAGATTTATCACATCGACTGCTCCTTCCGGGATTTCCGCTGCATCCCCGGTATGGGCGGATGGTTCACCACCAAGGCCCGGTCGGGTGGCGGCGTCCTGATAGACTGGGGGGTCCATTTTCTCGATTTGATCCTCTATTGCCTGGATACCAAAACGATCCAGTCCGTCACCGGTAAAACCTATTGTGAGCTGGGCAAGGACATGCCCGCCTACACCTATCTGGGTATGTGGGCCGGTCCCCCGGATTACAGCGGTACATATGACGTGGACGATTACGTCACGGCCCTCATCCGCACCGACGGCCCCACCATCTCCCTCAACGGCGCTTGGGCGCAAAACATCAAAGAACAGGCTATGTACATCTCTTTTCTTGGCTCTCGCGGAGGGATCAAGCTGCAGTACGGCGGGGATTTCGTTGAGCTGCTGGATAAGGACGGCGCCCTGCTGACCATCAATCCCTCTTATCGCTCTGAGGATATGTTTCTGGAGGAAATCCGCAGCTTCCTCCAGTGTGTGGAAAAGCCCGAAAAGACGCGGGCTTCCATCGACAATGTGCTGCTAAGCCAGCGGGTTCTGGACGCCATTTACCGTTCCGCCGAGACGGGCAGAGAAGTTGCCCTGTAGGCCGGGGGAACCTGTGAATCAGAAGGGGGACGACCTATGCTGACCAAGAAAAAACGCACCATGCTGCTCGTTTGCATTATCGCAGGCACGGCAATCCTTATCGCGGCAGCCCTGATAATCGCGCTGATTTTCGGCGGAAGCCCCGCCTCCCCCAGCTCCTCCGCTCCCTCGTCCTCCGGTGTGAGCGCCGCTCCGGTGGGCGGTTTCGATTTCGGCGATATATCCGGCAAGACGGAGCTGAATGTGCTGGATTACGGCGCGGACAACACCGGAGCCACCGACGATACCAAGCTCCTGCAGGCCCTTCACAAGACCGGCAAAACCATCTACTATCCCAACGGCACCTACCTTTTCAACGGTCTGACGCTGGATCTGGCCGGCGGTGTCCGCTTCGAATCCATGGACGGCGTCACGGTGCGCAACGACATCTCGGATATGAATATCCTCCGTTTTGACGACTTCGGGAACCTGATCGGCCTGATGCAGAACCATCTGGAGCTGACGGACCGGAGCATTGTGAATAAATGCGGCTCCCTGGTATCGCCGCCGCTTTCCACAAAGCAATACGACACCAAGGCGGATCTGCTGGCCTACTGGTACAACGATTTCGGACTCGAAAGCATACGGGAATCCAAAACCGGATGGATCGGCTGGTATTACTGGACCTGGAACCATCACGACTGCGCCACCAATCCCTTCTTCAAGGCCGTACTGCCGGCGGACAAGACCCCCGATCCCTACGATCCCTCCCGTCATCCCCTGCTGGGCTTCTATTACGGGGATGATCCCGTGGTGCTGGATTGGCAGAGCTACTGGCTGTACGAATACGGCGTGAAAAACGTGATTATTCTCGCGGACGATTTCGCCAACTGGGAAAAGACCGGCTCCTCCAGCCACTGGGCCTATCAGCTGTTCAACAATACCCCCAATTTCAAAAATCTCCGGTACGCGGTTACGGTCCCCACCCCCTGGGTGGAGCAGACCGACACGGAGGCGGCGGAGGAGGTGCGCAAAAAGTGGGAGGATACCATCGACCTGGCGTATGCCAAATACGACAACTATTACGCCATTGAAAAGGACGGAAAGACCTATCCGGTGCTGTCTTTATTGGAGGAAAAGGCTCTGGTGGGGGTGTTTGACAGGTATATCGGCACCAGCAACACCCGGCAATTCTTCATCGACATCACCAACCGTTTCAAGGAGAAGGGTTTCGACGGCGTCGCCCTCTTCAGCCGCAATCCCATCGACGCTTTTGAAACCCCATCGGAGCGAGCCTTCTTTGAGAGCATCGGCATGCTCCGGTTCAACGCCACCTATACCCCCAATTATGTGTCCTCAGCCTCCGTTACCGGCTCGATGACCTATCCCCAGGTGGTGGATTCCTTCAATCCACCCTCTGATCCGACCGTCATCCAGTCCATCGCCAACTCCATCGACACCCAGACGCCTCATCAATCCGACTGGAAATGCCCGGGGGCCAATCCCGCCGATTTTCAGCGGTGGATCGGCAAATGTCTCGATCATCTGGATGCCAATCCCGGCATGAAACGGATTATCACGCTCTACAACATATCCGAATGGGCGGAGGGAGGTCCCGGCCTCCAGCCCAACGTCCAGGACGGCTTCGGCTACCTGGAGGCCATTCGGGACGCCATTATCAAGTGAGGTGTGCTTATGAATACAGCGGCGACACGGCGCCAGTTCGATCCCGCGTCCGTCCGGGATAAATCCGAGCTGAACGTTCTGGACTACGGCGTGGACAATACGGGGAGGCTGGATGAAACCGCCCTCCTGCAGGCGATTCACGCCACCGGCCTGCGGGTCTACTATCCCAACGGCGTCTATCTCTTCAACGGGGACAGCCTGGAGCTGTCCGGCGGCGTCCGCTTCGAATCTCCGGAGGGCGTCCGTATCCGCAATCGGATTGCCGACACCCCTATCCTCAATTTCGACAACCAGGGCAATCTGATCGGCCTGATGCAAAACCATCTGGAATACAACAGCCATTCCCTGGGACGCAAGGCGGGGAGCCTGGCGCGCCCGCCCCTCTCATCCGCGGTGAGAGAAACCAAGGCCGACATGATAGCCTACTGGTACAACGACTTCGGCCGCGCCTGCACCCAAACCCTGGAATGCGGCTGGATCGGCTGGTATTACTGGACCTGGAATCACCACGGCGCGGAAAACAATCCTCTTCTCCAGAACATGGGGCGCCCGGCGGAACCCTACGATCCCTCCCGCCATCCTCTGCTGGGCTTCTATTACGGGGATGATCCGGTGGTGTTGGACTGGCAGAGCTACTGGCTGTTTGAGCACGGCGTCAACGCCGTCTGCCTGCTGGGCTCCTCGGAGGATTGGGAAAGCCCGGAAAACGGAAATCACTGGATGTATCAGCTCTTCCACAACGCCCCCAATTTCCGCAAGCTGCAATACGTGATAGCCGGCCCTGTCCCCTGGGCGGATCCGGCCAAGCCCTCCATCGCGGCAAAGGTCAGATCGCAGTATTTCCAAATCATCGACGAGCTGTATGCTCATTATGACAACTGCTATTGCGTGACGGAAAACGGCAAACGGTATCCGGCCCTGTCGTTCCTCGGAGAGAACGCGCTGCTCAGCGTTTTCGACCAAAGCAAGGGCATTGACAAAACCGCGGCTTTCTATGTGGAGCTGGCCGACAAATTCCGGAGCATCGGCTATGACGGGGTCAGCCTGCTCAGCGTTTTTCCGGACAGCCGCTTCGACGAGCCGGCCATGCGGAAATTCCTGGAGGAGCACGGTGTGCGCCGCTTCCTCTCGAGCTATGTACCCTATCATGTGGATACGCAGCAGTTCACAGGCGGCACCTACGAGGGCCTGGTGGACAGCTATACTCCACCGGACGATCCCCATACCGTCCTGGCGGTGGGAAACGCCGTGCATACCCACACCCCGCACGAATCGGGCTGGGTCTGCCCCGGCAACACCCCAGCGCTGTTCGAGCGGTTCCTGCGAAAAGCGGTGGAGCATCTCGACCGCCATCCGGACATGAAGCGGATCATCACCTGCTACAACATATCCGAATGGGCGGAAGGCGGTCCAGGCCTCCAGCCCAACGTCCAGGACGGCTTCGGTTATCTGGAGGCCATCCGGCGCACGCTGGTCAAATGATTTGTATCCCCATAACCGGAAGGTTATCACCCATTATATTTTTAGGAGGAGATACCATGAAAAAGGCCAAAAGATTTGGCGGCGTTCTCTGTTCACTCGCCTGCATCGGCAGCCTCACGCTCGGTTCCGCCTTTTCGGCAAGCGCGGCGACCCCACCCTCGGCGGTCCCGGCAAAGCCCGAAAACGCCGCTCAAATTCTGGACTACAGCAAGGTGACCAACAGCAACCCCGACAATATCGTCAGCTGGGACGGCACCATTACCTTCGCCAATATTCCCACAAGCAGAGGCTATGCCGGCTTTAATCTGGACGGGGTCGCCGCCGCCGACAGCTACGTGGCGCAGGCAAAAGTGAAAATCACCGATCCGAGCAACCAGTGGAGCGGCCTGCGGCTGGTTTTCCGGGGGGATCCGGTCAACGGTCCCTTCTATTGCTTCACCTTCAACAAGGATGTCGTCTACGCCATGCGGGAATACAAGAACGGCGACACCTGGGGGACTGCCGACAACATGGGCAATAAGCCCACCAATTATGTGGACGGGCAGGAGCATGTCATGACCGTGGTGGTCACCCCCACCGAAGCCGGCCTGTATATCGACGGACAGTATGCGACAGGCATCGACATGGAACACGAGAGCCTGGCGGATAAGAAGGACGCCTATGCAGCGGCAAAGCCGCAATTCGCGTTCATGGAGGCAGGGGCCAAGATTGTCGCGAAGGATTTCGACGGGTATAAGGTGACGACCGGAGAAACACAGCCTACCCCCACCGAGACGCAGCCTACTCCCACTGAAACCGAAGCGCCCACCACAACCACCGAGGCGCCGAAGCCCACGGCTCCCAGCGATTTGAGCAAGGTTCCGGCCAAGCCCGACGGAAACGCCAATCTGATCACGGCGGACACCCCCTTCTCCACCAATAACAAAGAGATCCTGCTCCGCTCGAAAAACACCGTGAAGATAGCCCTTTCCGGTGAAAAGGCCACCGGCTATTTCGACGTCAGCAAGACCGGACTGAAGGCCGAGGATACCTATGTTTTCCGCAGCACCATCAACATCACCAA
>CAKTXU010000152.1 GCA_934630995.1 uncultured Eubacteriales bacterium | reverse complement strand
ATGGAGGAGGGCGCCTTCATCGCTGTTGAGCACCTGGTCAAAAAGGGTCATACGCATATCGCCTTTATCTCCGGGGAAACTTCGGAGGCGCAGGGCGCGCTGCGTCTAGCCGGCTATAAAAAGGCGCTGGCCCTGTATGGCCTGGAATACCGTCCGGAATACGTGTTGCGCAATTCGCAGGACTTCGATGCGATACGGGATTCGGTCACCGCGCTTCTTACAGAGCATCCGGAGATCACCGGCTTTTTTTGCCTGTATGATTTAATTGCCTATGCGACCATCCGTGCTGTCTGCGACAGCGGGCGCTCCATTCCAAAGGACTGCGCTGTGGTGGGGTATGACAACATAAAGCTGGATGCCTATCTGCCGATTACGCTGACATCGGTGGACGCCAACAACTCCAGCATCGGGGAAATAGCGGCCCGCATCGTGCTCAACCAGATTGAGAGCAAGAACAAGATGTTGCCCCCTCAGCATATCACCCTCACGCCCCGGCTGGTGGAACGGGAATCCTCCTGAACCCTACCTGCCGCAAGCAATAAAAGGCGCCCTGCTTCTCCCGTCCTACCCTGACGGGGCTGCAGGGCGTCTTTGTCGATAGTAACGAGAATTCTCTCCTTATTTCAGCCAAATCACGAATTATGCGTTTTTTGGTGAGAGTTGCCAGAAATGTCTTGACAAATGAAGGGAATAAAGGTAGACTGAGCTTATTAAAGCGTTTTAATTATGACGGACACCCCTAAAACGAATTGAAAGGAACTCTGTGGCTGCCTTTTTTAAAGCGCATAAATTATTTCCGGAGCCGCGCAGCCTTTTATATCCGGAAAAGTGCGGATGCCGCAGGGCGTCCGTACGGAGGGATGAAGCAGATGATACAGGTGAAACAAGTTGAAAAACAGGAACGGCAGTCTCCGGGACTCCAGGGGGCAATGGCAACATATGACCCGGATGGCTTTGACAACCGTTTCCGGAGTCTGAGCTTTTGGAGCTGGAACACGGATATGAAGGAGACGGAAATCCGCGAACAGATCCGGGATTTCCGAGATAAGGGCATCAACGGCTTTTTCGTGCACGCACGTGCGGGCCTGCTGCTGGAGTATATGGGGGACGACTGGTTTCGCGCCCTTTCGGCGGCGGTGGACGAGGCTAAAAAGCAGGGAATTCAGGTCTGGATTTATGACGAGGACGGCTGGCCCAGCGGCTTTGCCTCCGGTAAGATCCCGCAGCTAGGCGAAAGATTTCAGCATAAAAAGCTTCAGTTTTCTTTTGGAATGCCTCCGGCGGAGGAGCAGCGGCTGGTGGCGCGATTCGTGCCGCAGGGAAACGGATACGTGCTGGCCGATGGATGGAAGGAGGTGGGAGGCGCCGACCTCTGCTTTTATTACGAGGTCAATGCTCACTACGCGGATCTGCTGGAGGAGGAGACGACGGAGCTGTTCATCCGCCTAACCCATGAGGTTTACCGTGAACGGCTGGGGGAGTATTTCGGCGATACCATCCGCGGCGTTTTCACCGACGAGCCGCAGCTCAATACCTTCGGCCTGCCGTGGAGCTTCTGCCTGTGCGAGGAATTTTTAAAACGCAACGGCTACGACCTGTTGAGCCGACTGTGGCTGCTGGCGGCCGATGGAGAGGGCTGCGAAGCCCTGCGGCATGATTTTTGGGATACGGTGAACGACCTGTTCCTGCATCGTTTCACCGAGAAGATTTACCGCTGGTGCGAGGAAAACGGACTCAAGTTCACCGGTCATTTCGCCTGTGAGGACGGGCTGTGCGATCAGGTGGCGAGCAACGGTGGCGTAATGGCCAATTATGCCTATATGCAGGTGCCCGGCATTGATTATCTCGGGATGCGCATCACCACGCCGGTGCTGCTTCGTCAGGTGTCCAGCGCGGCGCGGCAGCTCGGTCGGAGGCAGGTGCTCAGCGAAAGCTACGGATGCGCGGGATGGAACATCAGCTTTGCGCAAATGGCTTGGATCTGGGGCTGGCAGGCCTCTCAGGGCATCACGCTCCCCTGTCTGCACATATCGGCCACCTCCATCAAGGGCATCCGCAAGCGGGATTATCCCGCCTTTTATTCCTATCAGGAGCCCTGGTGGGAGCGTTACGGCATGATTTCCGATTGGATATGCGGGCTAAACAGCATCCTGTCACGAGGGAAACGGCCGGCCGATGTCCTGGTCGTCAGCCCGCTGACCAGCGTATGGTGCGCCTACCGGACGCCAGACAATTCGCCGACGAGGATCATGGATATCTCCGGCCAGTTCCGGGTTCTGGTGGAAAACCTGATTGACATCCAGGTGGATTTCGATATCGGGGACGAAAAGCTGATGAAGACCATGGCCCATGTGGAACACGGCCGTCTGTGGGTAGGGGAAATCTCCTACGACACCGTCATCGTAGCGGAGGCCCTTTCGCTGGAGACCAATACCCTGCGCCTGTTGACCGAATTTTCCGAGGCGGGCGGCGCCGTTGTATTCGTCAATCAGCGTCCCTCGGCGGAAAATGGCCGCAGGAACCCGGAAATCGAAGAAAAGTACCGGCGGATAAGGGGAAAGGATATCCAGAACCGCCGGGAAATCCTGCGGAAATATTTTGATTACGTGCACTATAACCGCCTGGTTTCCGTGCGTGAACGCGGCAGCGACCGGATAGCAGGGGATATGGCGGTGCATACCCGGCTGGACGGCGGCGCACTCTGGTTTTACATATGGAACCGCGACGAGGATGAACGGCGGGAGCTGACGCTGTCCGCTCAGGGGCAGAAGCGAATTTGGACGGTGGACCCGCGCACCATGGAACGCTCGCCGCTCTGCGCCGAGTACGACGCCGGACATACTTATGTGGATTTCGTTTTCCACCATATGCAGAGCATCCTGTTTCTGCTGGAGGACGGCAGGGAGGAGTATAAACCGTACGGCGGTATTCTGCGCACCGAATATATCCGCAACGTGAGGGTAGAGCTCTGCGACGACAACACCCTGCTGCTGGATTACGCGCGGTTCCGGGTCGGGAACGGGCCGTATTCCGCCTTGCGCCCTGTTATCCGGCTGTATGATGAGATATACGAGGCCGTCGCCGCCGGCGAAGGAGAGTCGGCGCCGGTGGAGGTGCTGTATACCTTTCAGGCGGCACCGGACGTGGTTGGGGAGCCCCTTTGGCTGGCGGCGGAAATCGGCGACTGCCGTGAGGTGCGCGTCAACGGTCAGGAGCCGGAGCGGGAATTGGGCTGGTGGATCGATAAATCCATCCGCCGTCTGGATATCACCTCCCTTGTCCGGACAGGGGAAAACCTGGTGACGCTGGAATACCGGATCCCCAGGGTTCGCAAGGAACCGGATCTGGCGAAAGTGTTCGAGACGGAACGCAATCGTTTTTGCCGTCCGATCGAGGTGGAAAACATCTACATCGGCGGCGGTTTCGACGTGGGCATGAACGGGCTTGTGCGCGGGCCGAACTGTCTACTGGCTACAAAAACGGATTTCCGGCTTGTCCCCCGGCAGCCTAAGAGATATGATGAATTGACGGCGCAGGGACTTCCCTTCTACCGCGGCAGGGTGCGCTATACCGTTTCGGTAGAGCCGATGGAGGGCTGCCGCGCCCTGCTGCGAATGGGCCGGGTTAACGGCGCGCTGTGCGACGTGGAAGTCAACGGCGCGTTCGCCGGCAGCATCCCCTTCCCACCATATGAGCTGGATATTACAGACCGGCTCTCCGATGGGGAGAACACGGTCTCCATCCTTCTTTACGGCAGCAACCGCAATCTGTTCGGTCCCCATCATCACATCAAGGGAGAGCCGATTTTTGTCGGCCCCAGCACCTTCAAGGGCCGGAAGGGGTTCGAGGATTTCGTCAGCACCGACATTGTGGAGGAGAAAACCTGGACGGACGAGTATGCCCTTGTCCCCTTTGGGCTGGAGGGCATCAAGATAAAGTATATCCAGAAAGGGGAGGACATGTGAGGACGGGGAGAAAAGTCACGGGCATCATGCTGAGCGCCGCCCTTTTGCTGGGCGCATTCCAATTCCGGGGAGGAGCAGAGATGGCAAAGCTGAACAACGCCGGCCTTATGCCCAAGTGGGTGCCGGACAGCCAGGTAAAAATGGATGGGGATTCGCCGGAGTGGGTCAAGGAGCTCATCGTGGCGCAGTTCCGAGTGGAGGCGGTTTCCAAGGAAGGCAATTTCGACAGCGCCGTCAAGGTGCTGGATCACTATCAGGAGATGGGAGTCAACGGCATATGGCTCAATCCCATCTATCAGCGATCGGATACCAACCGGAAAACCATCAACAACGGCTATGCGGCCACCGAGCCGGACAAGGTGGACGAGCGCATCGCCGGCACCGCCGACAAGGAGGCGGGATGGGCGGCGGCCAAACGCTTCGTAGATGAGGCGCACAGCCGCAATATCCGGGTGCTGCTGGACATTGTGGTGTGGGGTGTGGATAAGACGAGCCCGCTGGTGGAACAGCACCCGGAGTGGTTCCAGCGAAACGGCAGCTTCATCGATTCTTGGGGCAATTACGGATATAATCTCGATAATCCCGAATGCCGGGAATGGTATATCCGCAATGCCGTGGATATCCTCCTCAAATCCGGGGCGGATGGCTTTCGGTGCGATCTGGAGCCCTCCATCTCCGGCTACGATCTCTGGAAGGAGGTGCGCCGCCGCTGCTATGAGCAGGGGCGGAAGATAGTCATCATCTCTGAGTTAACCAATACCCGCAAGGGCGGCGTGTATGACTTCGAGCAGATCGGCGTCAATCTGGTGGAGGGAAAGACGTGGGAGAGCGGCAGTTACTTCATGAAAAACAATATTGTGGATTGCGTCAAGGACGGTACCGGCATCGGCCACAAGGCCCTTTCCGACGCCGGTCAGGGCGGGCTTTCCCGGTACTATACCTATAATCTGGCCTCTCACGACTCGACGCAGACCACGGTGCGGGGCAGTAAGGTGCGCATAGGCTATCAGGCGCTGTTCGCCCCCTTCATCCCCTTCTGGTTTATCGGCGAGGAGTGGAACAACCCCACCAATATCTCCACCAATGGAGTGTTGTTCTTCAATGAGATCAACTGGGCGGCCAAAGAAAAGGCGGAGAATGCGCGGTTTTTCGAGGATGTTAAGAGAATGATCCGCATCCGCAGGCAGTACCCCGAGATATTCAGCTATTTCCCGAAGAATCACCGGGAAACCAATATCTGTAAGGTGGAGGTTGAGGGCAATTATCTCCAGTGCTATGCCCGCTATGCCGGGGGCAAGGGCATCATCATCGTCCCCAACAACAACGGAGAATCCGCCTGGTTCAAGGTCCATATTCCCTTTGAGGACATGGGGATGGACGGCTCTGAGCGGTATGTGGTGACGAATCTGTTCGACGGCAAAGAGGTCGCCAGGGGTACGCGGGAAGAGGTCGCGGTTTTCTATCTGGAGACTCAGCATGACGATGTCG
>CAKTXU010000151.1 GCA_934630995.1 uncultured Eubacteriales bacterium | reverse complement strand
GCCGTATACAGCGCCTGTTCCCCCTGTCCCCGGCACCACCACAAGGCCGGATTGTCCACCGACAGCCTGAGGGCTGTTTCCCCTTCCGCCGGGGCGGAAGTACCGGCTACCGGACAGCCGTCCCCGTCGCGCAAGGTCAGCCGCAGGACTCCCGCCGGCGAGGAGGTCCGTACCGCCGCCTCCACCATACCGGTGCTCCTGTCGTCCGACAGCCGCACGGTAAATTCCGTGCTTTCCATATGGCAAATCGGCTTGTTGACGATGTAGGCTTCCTCGTAGATGCCCAGCGGAATCAGGCGGGGGTGCCAGTCCCAGCCGTAGGAGACGGGGGGCTTGCAGGAGCGACGCGCCTGCCGGCTCATGAAATCGTCTTTTTGGGCGGTTGAATCCTTGGGGGCGGGATATATCATCACCTCCAGGGTGCAATCCCGGCCGACGTAAGCCTGTAAATCGAGGGACACGGGAGTAAACATCCCCTCCTGCCGATGGAGGACTGTGCCGTCCACCCGTATCTCAAACCGATAATCCACCCCGCCTATGTACAAATAGGGAAGATAGCCGGGGTCTGCCTCCGGCCGGATGGAAGCGCGGTAGGTCCAATAGACGTCCTCCGCAAACGCATAGTCCTTGTAGTTGTCCCCATACCAATATGGTCCGAGATTTTTGGCCTTCGCATAATCCAGCTGCACCGCGCCGGGTACAGCGGCGGGCATATATTCCTCCGGTGCGGTTTGAGGGGAAAGGGAATAGCCTACTTCAAAGGATATCGGGATTCTATGAAACATTTCGGGCTCTCCTTTACATATTGTAAATTACAATTGGATTACATATGTAATAATTTTTCTTGTTAAATTATACCATCGTGTATTTAAAATTTCAATGGGTTCTCCGAAAAAATAAAAAAAATAAATTTAGATACTATATTTTGTTGACTAATCCTGAAACTCACCCTATAATAAGTACGGTGGTGAAATGGTGCATATGTAATATTAATTTATTTTTTTGCACAAATAATGATGCCGCCCCAGAAAACAGAGAGAAGGAGTCGCATATGCGTATCGTAGGCCAACCGCTTCCCAACATTCCCTGGCAGGATAAACCGAAGGGGCTTGCCGAACCGGTGTGGAGATATGAGAAAAATCCCATCATCGGTTGGTTTCCGACGCCCTGCTCGGCCCGTATCTTCAACAGCGCGGTGCTTCCGTATGGAGATGCCTTTGTGGGCATTTTTCGTTCAGATCACCGCAACGGGACGCCGCAGCTCCATGTCGGCACCAGTGCGGATGGACTGCATTGGGATATTGCGGACGAGTGGATCCATTGGGTGGATGAAGCGGGCAGGCCCTACGAGACCGCTTACGCCTACGATCCCCGTTTGGTGGAGCTGGATGGCCGCTATTACGTCATCTGGTGCACGGATATGGACGGCGATCCGGTCCTGGGGTTGGGATATACCACCGACTTCCGTCGTTTCGTCCGGCTGGAAAATCCGTTTTTCCCCTTCAATCGCAACGGTGTGCTGTTTCCCAGGCGTGTCAAGGATAAATTTTTGCTTCTCAGCCGCCCCAGCGACAGCGGGCACACCCCCTTTGGCGATATCTTTATCAGCGAGAGCGAGGATCTGACCCATTGGGGCAGACACCGCAAGGTGATGTCCAGCGGCGGCGGCTGGTGGCAGGAAACGAAAATCGGCGCAGGGCCCATCCCCATCGAAACGGATGAAGGTTGGCTGCTGTTTTATCACGGCGTGGTCACCACCTGCAACGGCTATGTCTACAGCGTAGGGGCCGCCCTGCTTGATCGGGATAATCCCTGCCGGGTACTGCGCCGTACCGGCGATTTTCTTCTGACCCCGCAGGAGACTTATGAGACGACGGGTTTTGTCCCCAATGTCTGCTTCCCCTGCGCTGTCCTCTGCGACGCCGATACCGGACGGATCGCTATCTATTACGGTGCGGCGGACACCTACACCGCCGTAGCCTTTACAACCATACAGGAAATATCCCGTTTTTTGGAGGCGCACCAGGAATTGCTTCCCGGCGACGCGGATGAGATTCGCTAGGGACATGCCGGACAAGACCGCTAGAATTTCCTTTCTTTGAACGCGAAGGAGCCGGGACGATTATCCCGGCTCCTTCGCGCGTCTGTTAGTATCGGCTGTATTTTCGGCACATGTCCAGATAAAACCGTTCCGTGTCTTCGGTGATGCCGATGGCTTCCGGATCGCCGTAGTTGATATACATCAGGCCTCCCCGGAAGCTGCCGAGCTTCTCATACAGTTCCCGGACCTCCCGCTCAATTTTGGCCCGCTCCCCAAAGGGGAGGGTGGTCTGGATATCCGCTGTAGTGGAGATGCAGAGCCTTCCGCCCACATTCTCGCGCAGCCAGTCTACGCCGTTGACCGTGGGCTGATGCAGCTCCACCACATCCAGGCCGCACTCGATCAAATCAGGCAGGATATCGTTGTTCCTGCCGCAGCTGTGCATATAGGTCGTCAGGCCGAACTCCTTGGCTGTGTGGAAAATCGCGGCGTACCATGGCTTAAATACCTCCCGCCAGACCCGCGGGGAAATCATGAGCCGGTCCTGGAGTCCCCAGTCGTCGCCGCCCCAGACGCCGTCCACGCCGCAGCGGGCCAATTCCCGGATTACGGCGCACTGATAGCCGACGATTTTATCACCCAGCGTTTTGACCGCCTCCGGCGCATTGATTAGGTAGTCGAACAGATCCTCCATCCCGGCCAGAAAATGCAGCCGTTCAAAGACATAGGAGCCCACGCAGGCAAAGGTGAACTTGTCCTCCCGCTTGACTCGCTCCGCCCAATCGCTCAAGCCGTTGAAGCGCTTTTCCGCCTGGACGGCAGGTGGGGCGTAGGAGAGCAGATCCTCCGCTGATTTCAGCGGATGCGAGGTCACCTGTCCGAATGTTTTATCATCCTCCAGCGTTTCGTAGGCGTACCCCCACTCGTTGGGGCGCAGTTCCGGAACGCCCCAGCACCGGCAGTCGCCTTGGTTTTCCAGGCCATGGGTGGAAAAGCAGGTGTTGAGAGGGACCCGTTCAGGGCCCTGCCGCTTAACGGCACGCAGAAAGTTTTCACGATTAGTCATCATGTCGACTCCGTTTCACTCAATATTAGGACAGGAACAGAAAGCTATGGGGCGGGAGGAAGGCCTCCGTTTCCTCCAAACGGGAGACGACAGGCGCATCGCTCCAATTATAGGCGGTGATAAACCGGCTGCCGTCCGGCCGCTCCCATCGGGTTGCCTGTACGCTGGCGCAAGACTTTGTCCGCACTTCCCCTCCCGGCGCCGTCCATTCCAGCGGTAGCGCGGGACAGGCGGGGTCCAGCACCCGGTCGATGCGGGAATACAGCATATCCTCCCGGTGCTCCTGATAGAAGACAACGGCCGAGCGCAGTACGGCAAAATAGGGTTCGGCGGCGGGCTCCTCCATTTCCTCCAGCGAGAAACCTTCGACGGAGGGCAGGATGCCCCACAGTGTGTTCCGGGTCAGATGGAATTCGAATTGCGGAAGGGTGTCCGAGAGACGGCAGACGGAACCGTATGTCAGCATGTGCGCCCCATATAGCATATTGAATAGGGGGATAGGCTCGGAATACAGCCAGCCCGCCAGACTCGTGTCCGACATGCTGGTGGTATCCAGCACCAGGAACAGGTCGAACACATCGCCGTAAATTTCACAGCAGGACTCACTGGTGAGGATGCTGTCGTCCCCCACCTGGGAGCGAAGCTGCCGGATCATCTGGTGATAGGCCTCCCCCCACCAGGTACCGCCGCCCACCGGATGGCCGTGGGAGGGATCAAAGCAGAGGGTGGCGTTATAGGATGCGACCTGATCCAGATACAAACCGTCGAAGCCCAGACGTTCCACATACTTCTCCCCAAATTCCACCACCTTTTCCCGCCATGGGCCGGCGGCGGGACACATGGGCTGCAGGACGGTGCCGGAATTCCACGGTTCGTCGGGCAGCCCTCCCTCTTCGTTTTTGACGGCGGAGAGGACAGCCTGTTCCTCCTCCCAGGCCGGGATATGGCTGTCCCACAGCCGGGCGTTGACATAGGGGATTTTCACAATTCCCGCTTGTGTCAGCTGCCTATTGTACGCGGTCAGCTTATCCGGCCAGTCGGCCAGGGCGGGGTTGATATATTCCGGATATTCATAATCATGGCGCCCCATATTCCATCCGTACCAATGAACCGCCAGGCGGCAGGCCAGCCGCTCCTGCAGAAGGCGGCAGGTTTCGACATACTCCCCGGTCCTGGTGCCGAAGGCATAATTTGTGTGATTTATCCGCCATAAATCGGTTTTCGTCAGATTTTCCGGCAGGAGTTTTTCCCGTAGCGTCTGTCCGCACCAGGGCTGCCTGACCGCCCAGGGGCGGTAAAGGGCTGCAGCGTCCTGCCAATCCCCACGGAAGAAGGCCAGCATGGCGGGGTAAGGGGAGGTATATCGCCGGCAGCGCCCCATGTCCTCCGGATACTGGGTGATCCGGTAATCAAAGTGGAGGGCGTCCTCGCGCAGATAGTAACCGACGGTCATGATATGCGCACCGCTGTCCCGGGTGCCGAAAAAAAGTCCGCCGGCCGCCGCGTAATAGGCAGAGAATTGATAGGAATACTGAGCGGGGTATTCATTCTCATATTTCCGCCCACCCCGACCGCACCAGAAGGGAAGCGCCTCCTGTTTGTCAAGGAGGGTATGGAGTGGATCCCGGATGACGAACCCATTCTGCCAGGGCAGCAGCAGCCTGTCGTCTGCTCCGTTTTCCGACAAGGTCGGAAGCCCGCCGAGGATGGGGAAGCGTACCCGCCCCAGGGCTTCGCCTTCCGGAAGGACGACGGCGATTTTCATGGCCATCTGTCCCTCCAGATTCCAAATCCGCACCTCCACCTTTGTTCCGGGCTTTTCCCAGAGGAGGTGCAGCGTGCCGCTCTTTGCGTAATGGGTGAAGGTAAAGGCCGGGGACGGCGCCACGGCCCGGGTGCCGCCGTCTCGTCCGGCACTGTCGAAGCCCCATAGAGCTCCCTCAAGGGGTATATGAAATCCGTCGGTTTCCAGCCCAAGCAGGCCGCCGTCGGCTTCATCCAGGCACAGGGTACAGGTATCCGTTTTCCATCGTAGCATAACGATTTCTCCTCGTAATAATAAAAGCCATGTGGAAATCACACGGCTTTTATCGATTTTTTTACTTGACAGTGCAGTTCAGCGTATCTGCTTGCGGGTTGAATCCCCCAGAATGACATCGGAGCACACCTTGATTGTACGGAAGGGGCGGCTGGCGTTGCGAATCCGCCAGATGATCTGCTCTCCCGCCGTGGCCCCCAGCTCAAACACGTCGCAATTGACGGTGGTTATTGTATAGGGCAGGATTTTGCTTTCCTCAATATTATCGAAACCGGCGATGCAGATATCCTCCGGTACGGTTTTATTCACGCCGCGCA
>CAKTXU010000150.1 GCA_934630995.1 uncultured Eubacteriales bacterium | reverse complement strand
CGGACAGGCATTCGCCTGTCCGGACCTTTTGCAGCGTTCAATATAAAAAGGAATCATATTTGTTCTTTGCGACGCTTCTACAGCCGCGGATCATTCTCATCCTTCACATAAACGAGGATATCTTCGACCCGGCAATCGAGAATGCGGCACAAATCGTTGATTTTCAGGGTGCTGATTCCTTTATTATGACGCAGCTTATCAATTGTCGAGCGGCTTATCTTGTGTTTTTGAATCAGTGAATACGTAGTCTCCTTGGAATTCTCTAGAGTCTTCCAAAAAGGGGTATATAAAATCATCGATATCACCCCAAAAAATGATACCCTGTAAAAAAGCTATTAAATATACTCGTGATTAAGACTATAGTATACCCAGTCGCTTTATTAAAATTCATAAAGGGGATGTTTTTATGGGAATACCTGTTTCACAGACAAATGATGTGGGAGAGGGTGATGGTGGAAATAAAGAAGCTGGAGCGGGATTCGCGTATCCTTTTCTTTTACCGCTCCAACGCCATTGACGCAGACATCCTGAAGGATATTATGCAGACACGGCGGACCGCCGTCAAACAAAACAAATAAAAATGAACAGGCGCTGTGCAAATGCCGCAAGAGGCATCCGCACAGCGCCTGTATTTTATGTAGTCAGCCCGCCTTGAGGATTTTATAAACGCCGCCGTCCTCGCCGCCGTCGGCCCGCACCCGGAGAAGCTCCGGCACAGTCACCAGGGTGTAGCCCTGCTCCTGAAGCCGGTCGATCATCTCCTCCACGGCGTCGATGGTGGTGGCATGAACGTCGTGCATCAGGACAATGGCGCCGTCATGGATGCCGTAGAGCCCTTCCTGGAAGGCGGTGGCGAGTATAGCGTCCCGATTTTTGCTTTCCCAGTCCCGGGTATCCACCGACCAGTTGATAATCCGCAGCTCCCGGCTTTTGGCGCAGCCGATGACCATATCGTCGTAGTTGCCTCCCGGAGGCCGCATCAGGGTGGGACGTTTACCCGTGATGCCAAAAAGGATATCGCTGCATTTATCCAGATCCGCCGCGGCTTCCTCCGCGGTCATTTTTTTAAGGTTCTGATGGGAATAGGAGTGATTGCCGATGGCATGTCCCTCCCCCGCCACCCGCGTGACCAGGTCGGGGTATCTTTCCGCCTGAAGGCCGAGCATGAAAAAGGTGGCCTTGACACGCTTGGCTTTGAGAATATCCAGCAGCCGGCCGGTGCTGGCCGCGGGGCCGTCGTCAAAGGTGAGGGCTACCAGCTTGGCGTCGGCGGGATAGACGGGAAGCTCTCCCTTGAGCGTGGCTATTTCGTCCTGTGCCTCGGCCAGCTGGCCCCGTAAGCCGTCCAGTTCGGTCTCCAGGGAGGCGATTTTCTCCTCCAGCGCCGTCTTGTCGGCTGCCGCTTGAGATTGCGAATCCGCCAATTCCTTCCTTGCGTCTGCCAGAGTGCTCTGCAGAGCGGCGACCAGCTCTTGCAGGGAGGCGTTGTCGGAGGTCAGGCCGTCCACCTCTTCACCGTACCAATTGAGCCCGGATACGGCTACTCCGGCGCCGATGGCCAGCGCCACCATGACGATGAGGGAGACAATGAGGCCGGTCAGCAGCCGTTTATTGACGGCGGTCCCGTTCTTCCTCACATGAGAGGGCTTGTCCTCCTTGATAATGGCCTGTTTTTCCTTCAACATCCGCCTCAGCTCCCGTCCCTGCCGTATATCTCCATTGTATCAGATTTCACGGGCAATACAAGATGAGAAAGGCGTTTGTAACCAACTTGTAATTTTTGACGGGATGTGGTATTCTTACTAGAGGCATTGCCAAACCATAAGAGGGAGGAAGAGTTTTTGAGCAGTCGCATCATCTTGAGCGCGGACAGCACCTGCGATCTGGGCGATGAACTACGGGCGCGCTATAATGTCGAGTATTATCCGTTCCATGTCATATTGGACGGGGTGATATACGCGGACGGCGTCGATTTGATGCCCGATCAGATTTATGAGGTTTATCGCGAAAAAAAGATTTTGCCGAAAACGGCGGCTATCAATATCGCGGAATATGTGGAGTATTTCAGAAAATGGACGGACGAGGGCTACGAGGTGATCCATCTCACCCTGGGACACGGCCTGTCCGCCACCTACAACAATTGCCGCCTGGCGGCCGAGGAGCTTCCGGGCGTCTATGTCATCGACAGCCGCAACCTTTCCACCGGCTCCGGCCTGCTGGTCATCGAGGCAGCCGAGCGGATCGCCGCGGGAATGCCCGCGGCTCAAATCGCGGAGGAGGTGCAGGCTCTGGCGGGCAAGGTCCAGGCCAGCTTCGTCATCGACACGCTGGAATTTCTATATAAGGGCGGACGCTGTTCCGCCCTGGCCATGCTGGGGGCCAATGTGCTCCAGCTCAAGCCCTGCATCGAGGTGGACAACAGCAGCGGCAGCATGAACGTGGGCAAGAAATACCGCGGTTCCCTGGAGAAGTGCCTGACCCAGTATGTACAGGATAAGCTGGCCGGACGGAACGACATCCGCACCGATCGGGTGTTCATCACCCATTCCGGGATTTCTCAGGAACGGGCGGAGCTGGTCAGGAAGCTGGTGGAAAAATACGGCAGGTTCAAGGAGGTTTTCATCACCCGGGCCGGCTGTACCATTTCCTCCCACTGCGGGCCCAATACCCTGGGCGTTCTGTTCATGACGAAATAAAGAGCAGAAAATCTCCCGGAGCGGCATGCCGCTCCGGGAGATTTTTGCCTTCAGTCGATAATATAGGCGCCGACTCCGAAGAAGGGGGAGGTGTCACGGGGGATGAGGAAATAGCCGTCGAAGGAGGCCTCATTGATCAGGGTAGAGCTTTCCAGCATAGGCTGCAGAGTCAGCTCCAGCGCGCCGCCGACGATTTCCGCTTTCACGGCCTTATAGGGTGAGAAGGGCGCATCTCTACAAACGGAGACAAAGACCACCCGGTATTCCTCATAAAGGGCGGGATCCTCCAGCGCGGAGAAATCCGTCCATTGGGCACAGGTCCAGCGGCTGTCTCCATACCGGTTCTGCCAAAACCGTTCAAACGCGGCGGGAGAATCGATGAGCTCGGCGCAGGCGCCGTTCCCCATATCGGGCTTGGAGGGTGTGGCGATGGTCCAGGTTTTCTGGGAGACTGCCACAGGCTCTCCGGGCAGGCTGAGCCAGCCGGTTTTGTAGTAGATGTTGATATCCCGCACGTCCTCGGCGGTCAGCCAGCCGTTGTCGTAGGCATGAGGAAGGCTATACCATTGGCCGTCGCGGAAGATGCTGATTGTATTGGTGCTGGGATACCAGAAATACTGCCCCGCGATGGTTTGCTCGGTGATGGCTTCACCGGCCATTCCGCTGCGCATGACGGCGACACAGCGTCCGTAGGTGCCGTAATAGGATTCCAGGCCAAGATATACATGGGGGTCGTTTTGGGGATAGGCGGCCTCCAGCTCCCTCTTTTTTTCCAGAGTCAGCGGCGCCTGGGGGCGTGGCTTATCGGTGACGAATTGCACCGTGAAGGCGTCCCCCTCCCGCAGCTCTTCCCGGGGGATCATGAGAAAAAACTCCCAGGCGGTTTTCTTTGCGGCGGCCGTCTCCTCCGGCGGCGCCATCTTCCGCAGGGTGACGGTTACCTGCCCATCCGTACGGGTGACGGCGGCCACCTCATATTGGCAGCGGCCGCCCTCCACATTGGCGCGGACCCAGAGCAAATCGTCATAGATATACACCGCCTCTTGATTCTGCCACTGCAGGATGGAGTAAATTTTGAAGGGGTCCCCGATATACTTGCGTTCCATGTAGTCGATATACGCGGGATACTTCTGCAGGTGCTCCTGAAAGGCGGCATAGGAAGTAATGCGCTTGATTTGGATATCGTCGGTTTCCTGTCCAACATAGATGTCGGAGGGACCCTGCTGAACGGTTTCCGTCACCACCGGTTCGCCCGGATAGGTATGGGGGACATAGACGGTTGTTTCTGCGGTGGAGGGGGCGGAGGCGGGGGGATTAGCGCCCGAGGAACCCGCCGGTGTCAGTCCGCCCTCCCGCAGCAGAAAGGGGAGGCAGAGGACGCCGGCGGCCAGGGCCACGCATGCCGCCGCGGCCGCCGCAATTTGGATGGAACGGGAGGGGCGCGAAGCCTTTTTTTCGGGTACAGGGGTAAGCTCATATCCGGCGCGGCTTACGGCGGGTTTCAGCGCAGGGGTATCCGCCGCCGCCATCGCTTTCAGTTGTTTCCGTATCTGGCTGTCGGTCTTTTTTTCATGGGGATCGGTGTTCATGCTTGACGTCTCCTTTCGTCCGGTAATTTCATCCGGTCAGGATATTTCGCAGCCGTTTCATGGCGTCCCGGTGCTGTGAAGCCACGGTGCCCAGGGGCCGCCCCAGCAGGCGGGCGGTTTCCCGCAGGGGCAGATCGCTTATCACATGGAGAGCCACCACCTGCCGCTGCGCTTCGGGCAGAGCCGCCAGGGCCTGAGCCAAGGTCAGCCGGTCGCACAGGCGTTCCTCCTCCGGCGGGCAGGGGAGCGCTTCCAGGAGCTCCTCCCCCTCCCAGGCCTCGCGGCCGCCCCGGCGCAGCCGGTCCACCGCGGCGTGATAGGCGACGGTGGATATCCATGACCTATGCTTTCCGCGGAAGGTATAAGGGTTCCGCCTCTGCCACAGACGGAGGAACACCTCGGACACCACGTCCTCCGCGTCGGCGGGCTGGCCGGCGACGGACAGAGCGATGGCGTATACGCATGGGGCGAGGGCCGCGTAGAGGGCGGACAGCGCCTCCGGGTCGCCGCCGGCCATCGCCGCATAGGTTTGGCGGAATTCCTGTTCAGTCATCGGGTTCCCCCTCCCTGCCGCGAAACGGACAGTACTATCACTTATAAGACGCTGGAGACGGATTGTTTTTATGGCGGATATCTCAATTATAAGCCATATTTTATCCTCCGGCAAGAAAATGCCTGCTAATAATAAAAGGCCCGGCAAACGCCGGGCCTTCATCGCTTATTCTTCGTAGCCCTTGGGGTTCCGGGACTGCCACCGCCAGGAGTCGCGGCACATGTCGCCTACATCGTGGACCGCCTTCCAGCCCAGCATCCTTTCCGCCTTGGAAGGATCGGAATAACAGGTGGCGATGTCGCCGGGACGGCGGGGGGCCACCACATAGGGCACCTTGACGCCGTTGGCCTCCTCGAAGGCGTGAACCAGATCGAGTACGCTGTAGCCGGTGCCGGTGCCCAGATTGAAAACCTCAGCGCCGGTGTTCTCAAGCGCGAAATCCACCGCCTTAACATGGCCGACGGCCAGATCCACCACATGGATATAGTCCCGCACGCCGGTGCCGTCGTGGGTGTCATAGTCGTCACCGAAGACGGACAGCCGCGGCAGCTTGCCGATGGCCACCTGGGAAATATAGGGCATCAAATTGTTGGGAATGCCGTTGGGATCCTCTCCGATACGGCCGCTTTCATGGGCGCCGATGGGATTGAA
>CAKTXU010000149.1 GCA_934630995.1 uncultured Eubacteriales bacterium | reverse complement strand
AGCATATAACCGGAAATAGCGCAGGCCTTTTCCAGAAAATAGAATAAATAACCGAGGCTTCTTTCGTCGGCGGCGGGCACATGGAGAACGAGGCTCGGAGTACCGCCGTCTGAATGGGCCAATACGGTTCCCTCAAAAGCCTTCCGGTTGATGACGGACATGGTCTTGCCCGTCAGGAAGTTGAGGCCGTCCACATTTTCCGGATCCTCTTTGATGACCAAATCCCGGGGCGGCTGGTCCAGCTGGACCACGGTTTCGAATAGAATGTTGGAGCCGTCCTGGATAAACTGACCCATGGAATGCAGATCGGTGGAAAAAACCACGGAGGCCGGGAAAAGCCCCTTTCCGTCCTTGCCCTCGCTTTCGCCGTAAAGCTGTTTCCACCACTCGTTCATCATCGTATAGCAGGGCTCGTAGCTGACCATCAGCTCCACTGCGCGTCCCTTGCGCAGCAAGGCATTGCGGGCCGCGGCATAGCGGTAGCAATCGTTTTTCTCGATATCCGGGTCACACAGGGCGGCCTGTGCTTCGGCCGCACCCTGCATCAGAGCGGCGATATCGCAGCCCGCCACCGCAATGGGCAACAGCCCCACTGCCGTCAGAACGGAAAAACGGCCCCCCACGTCGTCAGGGACGACAAAAGTTTCATACCCCTCCCTATCCGCCAAGCCCTTGAGCGTGCCCCTGGCCTTGTCGGTGGTGACGTAAATGCGTTTTTTTGCTTCCTCCGTCCCCACCGTTTTCTCAAGATACTCCCGGAAAACGCGGAAGGCGATGGCCGGCTCGGTGGTGGTGCCGGATTTGGAGATCACATTGATGGACAGCCGCCGCCCCTCGCATAACTCCAGGATATCCTGCAGTGCGGCGGGACTGATGCTGTTGCCGGCAAAATAGATATCGGGGGTGGCCTTTTTTCTGGCGTTGTAAAGCGGCGACTTCAGGAACTCGATGGCCGCCCGGGCGCCCAGATAGGAGCCGCCGATACCGATGACAACAAAAATGTCCGTATCCTTCTGAATGCGGGCCGCAGCCGCCTGGATACGGGCGAATTCTTCCTTATCATAATTGGTGGGCAGAGTCAGCCAGCCCAGGAAATCACTGCCCAATCCGTTGCCGGCATGGAGCGTTTCGTGCGCAGCAGTCACCTGCGCCTGCAAAGCGCCCAGCTCATGCGGACGGATAAAGTCCGCGATATAGCGGGTATCCAAAGAAATCGACATATACATCCCATCTTTCCTGATTTCTGTAATTCTATTTTACCGTATCCGGCGCCTCTTTGCAACGGTCGGAATGTAAATTTTTATATCCGCGCCGCATAAGGCCCGTTTGGGAATCCTTCGACATGATTTCCGCCGCTTTATGGGGCGGGCCGGGAAAACGACATGTTCCCGGCCCGCCCCACATATAATTGCTACCCCAGAAGAGCGGCCAACAGGCGCCCGAAGGCTCTGCCGAAGGTCATGGCCTTCACGTCGGCATCCGCCCGGATCGCATAGGCAGCCAGCTCCTCCCCGTCCAGGGTGAGCACCACCCGGCCGATGACCTGCCCCTTATACACCGGCGCCTCCAGGTTCTCCGACAGCTCGGTGGTACAGACGATATTCTTCTCCTGTCCTTTTTTGATCATCTGCGGCTGGGGGGCATCCAGTACCGGCGCTACCGTTTCCTCCATCCCCCGCAGCACCGGAACGGGAACCAACGCGGAAGTATCGATTTCCGGTGTATAAATCGCATAATTGGCAAACCCGTAATCCAGCATTTTTCTCGCCCCGCCGAAACGCTCATCGGTGGTGGCACAGCCCAGAATTACGGCGCACAAGCCCATGCCGCCCTTTTCCGCCGTGGCGGAGAGGCAATGTCCGGCTTTTTGGGTGGTGCCTGTTTTCAGTCCCGTAGCGCCGGCATAATGCCTGACAAGCTTGTTGGTATTGACCAGCTGTGACTTTCCGTCGCGCAGGGTGTCCATCCAGATGGTGGTGTAGTCTGTAATTTTCGGATGGGTCATCAGCTCGCGTGACATCAGCGCCACATCATAGGCGCTGGAATAGGCGTCGTCGCTCAGACCGCTGCAGTCGAGGAACAGAGTATCGTTCATCCCGCCGCGCGGGCGTTCATCTGCTGTACAAAGCCCTCCACCGAGCCGCTGATATGTTCGGCCAGCGCCGCGCAGGCATCATTGGCAGAAACGACCGCCGCCGCCTTCACAAGCTCGTGGACGGACATAACCTCCCCTTCCTTGAGCCAAATCTGAGACCCGCCCATGGAAGCGGCGTTGGCGGAGCAGGTGACAGGCTCCTCCAGGGTTATCTGCCCGTTGTCCACTGCCTCCATCACCAGCAGGAGAGTCATAACCTTGGTCACCGAGGCGATAGCCAGCTTTTCATGGGAATTCTTCTCAAAAAGCACTCTGCCGCTGGACAGCTCCAGCAGCACGGCGGACTTGCCGCCAACCTCCAGCCCTGTGGCTTCTGTGGGCACTGTATCCACAGGCGCCCATACTTCGTCGGGATCCTCCCGCATCAATTCCTCAGCGGTTTCCCCCGATTCCTGATCCACAATCACCGCGGGCGCCTCCTCGGCCAGCGCGGGCAGACAGCCTGTCAATAGTATGCCGCATAAAAGGCCGGCTAAGCACCGTTTCCAAATTTTCACTGTGGTTGCCCCCTCGTTTTTTCTGCTGATACCAACTATATGCGCCGCGGACGGGAATTAGTCGGCAGGGTCGAACAAAAGGACGGGCTGTCGTGAAATAGCTTGTTTAAACCGGCATTTTTCAACTCTATAGTATATAAAGGACTATGTTTCATCACATTCTGTGCAAATAAACCACGCATAGGTAAACTATGGGCGGGTAAGACTTGTAAAATAAAGCCATTGAAAAGAATGGGGTGATCGGTATGACAATTGGTGAGGCGGTAGCAAACCGCATCTTGAAGCTGTGTGAGGAGCATCATATGACGCTCAACAAACTGAGCACTACCTGCGGCATGACGCAATCGACGCTGAACAATATCATCAATGGCGGGAGCCAGAATCCGAAAATCGCGACCATCAAGAAAATCTGCGACGGTCTGGATATGAGCCTGGGCGAATTTTTCAGCACACCGGAATTCGATGCGCTGGAGCAGGAGATAAAATGAAATGTAAAGAAGCGCTGTCAAGCAGTCTCCTTCCTGCTTGACAGCGCTTTTTTGATCCCGGTTTTATCTTTCAGGCATCTGAAAACCGGCCAGGGCGCGATTCAGAAAACGATGAAAGGGCTGCATTTTGCGAAAAGTCTCCGCCGCCGTGTCGATGAAATCCGCCTGTGTCAGTTGGCTGTCCTGGAGAGAAACCTCCAGATACCAGCTCTTGTATTTGAGATAGTCGGCCTGGGGATGCGCCGCATCGTAGCCGCGCGGCACGTTTTTCAGCGTGGCGCCCCTCACCGTGAAGGTTTCCGCAAAGGAGGGCGCGTTCAGAATCTCCTGCCACTCGTCGCCGCGGGCGGCTATCCGGTCCCGTACCATAGCGGTCGCATCCTTGAACATATCCGCAAACAGGCCGCCGCCTAGAAAGGAACGGTTTCCCGGTTTTATCATGATATAATACCCCACGGGAACCGGCAGCTTGCCTTTCGCGGAAATATGTGCCCGGAAGGCGGGATTGTAAGGGGATTTGTCATGGCTGAACCGCGTGTCCCGCACCAGCTTGAAGGTCAGGTCCTTCGGCGCAAGCAGCGGAATTTCCTCATCGAATTCCCGTATCTTCAGCACCAGCCGGCCGACAAGCTCCTCAAAAGAGTCGCCGGCCGCCTTCAGACGCTGTCTGTTGGCGTGATACCAGTCCCGGTTGTTGTTCTCTTCCAATTCCGCCAGAACCGCCAGCAGCTCGCTTCTATTCATCAGCATTTCCCGTCCTTTCATAAAGCGGGACGCTCTCCGAGCACCCTCGAAAAGCTGTCCGACGCCAAAACCTCCCGTACCCAGGCCCTTATCTTGTCCGAAGAGCGATAAGCCGGCAAATCGGCAAAAATCTGGGCCAGCTCATCCAGATGCTCCATGGCGTCGGTGAAGCAGGCGATCTCCTCATAATCGCATGTCTCCATCTCCTGATAGCCCAGGTTGGCAGGGTCGATCCGACGACTGGCCACCGCATAATGGATGCGCCGCTTGCAGGAGCAGCTTCCCGTTCCGCTCAGGCCGCAATACTCTCCCAAAAACGCCGCCATTTTTCTGCGGATACGGGATAGCTTCTGCCGGTACGCTTCCGGGGTCGTCTCCAGTATCTCCGCAGCTATCCGGCTGTCCAGGCGAAACATCGTCCCCAGGATATAGATGCAGCGATCCTCCGCATTCAGGCACTGAAGCATCACGTTGGTACAGGACAGCTTGAGCTCCCGCTCCAGCAGCGCCTCCTCCACACCTCCGCTCATATCGGGGACATCCTTCTCCCGTCCGGAGACGATATCCTCTCCATAGGCTTCAAAGCTCAGCGGTCGTTGGGCGAACATCCCCTTCCGATAGCTCCGCAGATGGTTTGCCGCTATCCGGAACACCCAAGTCGTCAGACGGCTTTCCCCGCGGAAAGAGGATAAATGCGTCATGACCTTGATTAGAATTTCCTGGGTTGCATCCTCCGCGTCGGGAATCGTCCCCAGCATGCGCAGGGATAGGTTGAACACC
This sequence comes from uncultured Eubacteriales bacterium, assembly GCA_934630995.1. Classification (GTDB taxonomy): domain Bacteria; phylum Bacillota; class Clostridia; order Oscillospirales; family Acutalibacteraceae; genus CAKTXU01. The sequence continues at coordinate 888 of CAKTXU010000149.1, read as the reverse complement.
AGATCCTGCACGCTGCACAGAATCTCCTCGAGCGCCTCCTGATTGCCTGATACTGCCTTTTCCATCCATTGCTTATCATCATCCAGCGTTTTCATGCATGACACCTCCACTATATTGGACACGAAATCAGACGGCGTGTGACAGGGTTGCGGCAAATATTTTCCCTTGCACATGAATATACACAACTCCGAAAAAACCGCTTGCGAGCCATAATTCATGGCCCGCAAGCGGTTTTTTCAGGGGTTGGTGCAATATTCCCCCCTCAATCCTCCGCTGTGAAGAGCATATTCTCGACATAGGCGTCCATGAAGCGGGGACTGGTGGACAGCTCCACCGTCTCCGCCCCGGCGGCCACCGTTTCCGCCCGGCGGCGGAGCTCATCGCTGAGCAGGGTCATGGAGGCGCCGGCGCCGGCGGCGTTGCCGATCGCTTTGGCCTTGGCCGCAAATCCTCTGGGAATCAGGCCGATGGTTTCCGCCGACTCCACATCGATGAAAGCGCCGAAGCCTCCGGCGATGGACAGCCGCCTGACCTCCTCCGGCCGCAGTCCCGCTTCGGAAATCAAGGTGGTCATCCCCGCGCAGATAGCCGACTTGGCCAGCTGAACGGCCCGGATATCCTTCTGGGTAATAACGACTCCGGTTCCCGGCAGACGAAAAGCCGCCTGCCCATCCGCCTCCGTCATGAACGCCGTAAAGGCGTGATCCTCCTCGTTCAGAAGGCCGCTTTCCTCCAGGATCCCGGTCTTCACCATGACCGCCACGGCGTCTACGATGCCCGAACCGCAGATCCCCTTGGCCTCGCCTCCGCCGATAACAGCGCAGCGAATCTCACCCTTCTCCAGCTTCACCCGGCTGACGGCGCCCTCCTTGGCGTTCATGCCCTGGT
>CAKTXU010000148.1 GCA_934630995.1 uncultured Eubacteriales bacterium | reverse complement strand
TATGAAGACGGGGGAGGCGGGGCAATGGTGTATTCCACGCTGACAGTCAAGGCGTTGCGGTTTGTCTATCACGCTTTTCGGGGGATAGAGGATCCGGACGGCCTGCCCCACGTCTTTCATGTCTTTCATCTGGCCGAGCAGATGCCGGACGAGGAATCCGTTCTGGCCGCCCTGCTCCACGATGTGACGGTAAAGACGGCGCTGACGCCGGAGGATTTGAAGCGGGCTGGGTTTCCCGAGCGGGTGCTTGCCGCCTTGCGGGCTTTATCCCGGGGAGCGGGACAAACGGACGCCGCTTACCTGGAGGCTGTCAGGGCCGATCCCATTGCAAGACGCGTGAAAATCGCCGATTTGCTGGATGAGCGTCAGCGGGCTTGGGGACAAGAGGAGAGGGCGGGCGTCGCCGCTCTGACTCGAAATGCCCTGGCCCTGGAACGGCTGGAAAACGAGTAAAATCCAATGAGCAGGACGCATGGAACTGCTGAAAACCGAAGGTGCCGCCAGAAGAGGCGTATTTGTGACGCCCCACGGAACGGTACAGACCCCGGCCTTTATGAACGTGGCCACCTGCGGAGCCATCAAGGGAGCGGTTTCCGCATACGATTTGACGGAGCTTAAGTGTCAGGTGCAGCTCTGCAACACCTATCACCTGCACGTCCGGCCTGGAGACGGATTGATCCATGAGCTGGGGGGCCTGCACGACTTTACCGGCTGGCAGGGTCCCATCCTGACCGACAGCGGCGGATTTCAGGTGTTTTCTCTGGCCAAGCTGCGGAGGATCAAGGAGGAGGGGGTCTATTTCGCCTCCCATGTGGATGGGAAAAAGCTCTTTATCGGCCCGGAGGAAAGTATGCGCATTCAGTCGAATCTGGCATCCACCATCGCCATGGCTTTTGATGAGTGTGTGGAAAACCCCGCGCCGCCCGCTTATGCGGCCGCATCCTGCGCCAGAACCACCCGCTGGCTGAAACGCTGTATTGCGGAGATGGAACGGCTGAACGGTGAGGAACGGACCATCAATAAGCGCCAGATGCTTTTCGGCATCAACCAGGGCTGTACATATGACACCCTGCGGGCGGAGCATATGCAGGAAATTGCCGCTCTTCCTCTGGACGGCTTCGCCATCGGCGGGCTGGCAGTCGGGGAGCCTACCGAGGAGATGTACCGCATCATCGAAGCGGTGGAACCATATATGCCCAAGGACAAGCCGCGTTATCTGATGGGGGTGGGTACACCGGAAAACATCCTGGAGGGGGTCCTTCGCGGCGTGGATTTATTCGACTGCGTGATGCCCGCCCGCAATGCCAGACACGGGCATATTTTCACCTGGAGCGGCCACCGCAACCTCTTCAATCAGAAATATGAGCGGGATCGGGCGCCCCTTGACGAGGCGTGCGACTGCCCCACCTGCCGCCGCCATTCCCGCGCCTATATCCGGCATCTTTTTAAAGCCGGAGAGATGCTGGCGATGCGGCTTTGCGTCATGCATAACCTTTACTTTTACAATACCCTGATGGAGCGGATACGAGAGGCGCTCGACAAGGGGGAATTCCTGTCGTTTTATCGACAATATGCCGGGATTTTGGACCGCCGGGTCTAAGAATAAAACCTGTGCTTCCGGAAAATGTAAATTTTTTAGATTTTACTTGCTATCACGGACAAAACTCGGTATAATAAGGAAGATTTTTAGGAGGTGCTTTTGTGAGTAGCTTACCCCTTTTACTGGAAACGACAACCGATGCAAACCAGCAGGGCAGCGGCATGATGAGCCTTATCACCCTTTTGCCGATGGTCCTCATCATTGTTCTGATGTATTTTGTAATGATCCGCCCCCAGCGCAAAAAGCAGAAGGAAGAGCAGAAGATGCGCAATAATCTGCGCGTCGGAGACGAGATTACTACCATCGGCGGTATTGTCGGTCGGGTCGTCAGCGTCAAGGAGGACGATCTTCTCATCGAAACCGGCGCGGACCGGAATAAGATGTCGATTAAAAAGTGGGCGATTCAGGAAAACAAGACCATTCATGATGATGCGGACAGCATTGACGACGATGATGACGATGACGACGACGATTAATTGCCGGTGATTCGATAATTTCCCAAACAGCCGCTTTCCCGCGTACTAAACCGTCTCTCCCTGGAATATGCTTGTATAAACAATATTCTGTGGAGGGGTACCGGTATGAAATCACATAAAGAGGAACAATCGGCAATGGTGAAAAAACTGCTGCGGCCGGTCATTGTCGGCGCCGTGATTGGGGCGCTGTGCTGCACGGCCATCCTGCTTCTGATGGCGGCCGTCATGGCGGCGCAGGATATCCCCAAGTCCGCGGTGACGCCGATGGCTATTGTGGCGGCTGCGGTCGGCGCTTTTATCGGCGGGTTTGTTTCCGCACGAATCGCCAAGGAGCGTGGCCTTCTGTTCGGTGCGGCCAGCGGGTTGCTGCTGTATGCGCTGGTGGCGATTACGGGACTGATTTTTCTCAAAGAAGTACGGGGAATCTATCTGCTCATCAAGGCCGCCGTCATGATAGGCTGCGGTGCTGTGGGCGGCATTATCGGCGTCAATCTCAGAAAACGCTAAATTATGTGTCCCGGGGATACGGGATATGGGAGGAATAAAAATGAAACACATCAAAACCATCAACAAACAGAATCTCAAGGAAACCGCCGCCAAGGGCGGCTGCGGCGAATGCCAGGCTTCCTGTCAGTCCGCCTGCAAGACCTCCTGCACGGTGGCCAATCAGAAGTGCGAGAAATAAGCGCCTGCAGGTAGTTGACAGGGCGGAGTAAATCCGCCCTGTTTCGCTGTTTATCCGGTGGGTTGCCGGAAGATGAGAGGAATCGCGGAATGATACATAAGTTTCAAAACAACGGATATTCCATAGTGCTGGATGTGCATAGCGGCGCGGTGCATGTGGTGGATCCCTGCGCCTATGCGATGGTGGATTTGCTGGACGAGACGATGGGGGAGGTGTGCCCGGCGGAAGTCAGGGCCGCTCTCTCCGCGAATTTTTCGGAAGAGGAAATAGAGGACACCTACGAGGAGCTTTGGGAGCTCAAGGAGCAGGGGCTTCTTTTTTCGCCGGACGATTACGCGCAGTTCGCAGACCGCATGGTGTCCTCTCCGCTGAAGGCCATGTGTCTGCATGTGTCCCATGACTGCAATCTGCGCTGCAAGTACTGCTTTGCCGGCCAGGGGCTGTATGGGGGGCAGGCGCAGATTATGCCCTTCGAGGTGGCGAAGGCCGCCATCGATTTTCTCATCGACAAATCGGTGGGAAGGCATAACCTGGAGCTGGATTTCTTCGGCGGAGAGCCGCTTCTCAACTGGGATGTGGTCAAGAAAACCGTGGCCTATGCCCGCAGCCTGGAGAAGGAGCATCACAAGAATTTCCGGTTTACCATGACCACCAACGGCGTCCTGCTCAATCAGGAAATCAACGAGTATCTCAATCGGGAGATGCACAATGTGGTGCTGTCCCTGGACGGGCGCCGGGAGATCAACGACGCCATGCGTCCCAACGCGGGCGGCAAGGGCAGCTACGACACCATCGTGCCCCAATACCAGGAATTTGTGAAGATGCGGGGAGACAAGGACTACTATGTCCGGGGTACCTTTACCAGAAACAATCTGGATTTCACCGAGGATGTTCTGCATATGGTGGAGCTGGGCTTTGATCAGGTATCGGTGGAGCCGGTCATCAGCGATCCGGCCCTGTCCTTTTCCATTCAGGAGGAGGACCTGCCCCGGGTGTTTGAGGAGTACGACCGGCTGGCTCTGGAAATCCTGCGGCGCAAAAAGGAGGGACGGGGCTTCAATTTTTTCCACTTCATGCTGGATTTGGATCAGGGGCCCTGTGCCATCAAGCGGCTGCGGGGCTGCGGCTGCGGCAACGAATACGCCGCGGTGGATCCGGAGGGCGGGGTGTTTCCCTGCCATCAGTTTGTCGGACAGCCGGAATGGCGGATGGGCCATGTACTCACCGGCGAATACGATTTACAGCGCAAGGCGTCGTTTGCCCGCGCCACGGTCTACAGCAAGGACAAATGCCGGGACTGCTGGGCAAAATTCTACTGCTCCGGCGGCTGCAACGCCAATAATCAGCAGTATGAGGGGGATATTCTTCACTCTCATAGCCTTTCCTGTGAGCTGGAACGCAAGCGTCTGGAATGTGCCATCATGATAAAGGCGGCCCTGGCGGACGACTGATGCTGTGTGATTTTCCCGCTTGTACCGTGGGACGATTTATAGTATACTAATGGAAGCGATGAAGAACATCATCCCTTTTCTAAATATTCATATCCTCCGCCGCCGGCGCATACACATGCTGTATGAAGAAGTGGAGGAATGGCTATGAAAAGGACAACCAGTGAAAGCACGGGACTGTCGCTGGCGGATTTTATTGTCGATAACCGCCGTCTGCTGATATTTCTCACCCTGTTTCTTTGCGGCACCCTGGGCGGTGTGATGATATTTGTCGCCTGCCACGAGGCGGTCACGGAGGAGCTGCAGATGATTTTGCAGATAGGCTCCGTGGGGGGCTCATTCCTGGAAGCCGCCTCGAGTCTGCTGTCCTCCTGCTTTTTTACCCTGCTGATGCTGGCGGTGCTTTTCCTGACGGGATTATCCGCCTGCGGGGCGCCGGTTACCATTTTGGTGCCGCTTTTTTTCGGGTTGGGCGTGGGGATGACAGAGGCGTATTATTACGCCGGTGGGGCCGGGGGCATCCTGTTTACCGCCCTCTTTATATTGCCTCACAGCTTGGTGTCCGCGGCCGCGCTACTGATGGGCTGCTCCGAATCGCTGCGGATGACTCTGCTTATCAGCGGGCAGCTGCTGCCCTCCGTCCACTGCGGCGGTCTGTGGCAGGATTTCAAGCTGTATTGCACCCGCTTTCTGATTTTTGCAGGTATCGCTTTTGCCGCGGGGGTTGTGGACATCCTGCTGCGGCTGTTTTTCCTCCGCTGGTTTCAGTGAGCCGCCGGAAGCCTTACGGCATAGGCGTGCCAGATGTATAAAGGGAGTTGTAGTCTGTGGCTGGTTTTTTGGGGATGTTCAATTACAGCAAGCCGGGGCCTGGCGTATCGAAAAATGCGCCGAAGAAAAAGAGCTTCATCATCTTTTTTGAAATTTATTTTCGGAAATTCTGGAAGCTTGTCACGGCCAATCTGCTGTATTGTCTGGTGACGCTGCCGGTTGTGACAAACGGCCTGGCCGACGCGGGGCTCGCCTATATCACGCGGAATTTCGCCCGGGAGAAGCACGCTTTTGTGGCGGGGGATTTCTTTGACACCATCAAGAAGAACTGGAAACAGGCGCTGCCCATCGGGCTTGTCAACGTGATCCTGACCCTGCTGATCGGATTCGATATCTGGTTTTTTTATGGTTCGACGACGCCGACGGAGGACGGGGAGTCCGCCGGCTGGGTCACCTCTCTGTTATTTGGCGTGGACATGTGCGTGGGGCTTCTCTTCACACTGATGAAATATTATATTCCCATGCTGATCATCACCTTCAAGCTGACGGCCAAACAAATCTACAAGGACAGCTTTA
>CAKTXU010000147.1 GCA_934630995.1 uncultured Eubacteriales bacterium | reverse complement strand
CCTTTATCCGCTTGTTGAGGGAAGCAGCCGGAGACCGGGATAGCCGGTCTCCGGGCCAGCATCCAAATGGTGGGCCTTCAGGGACTCGAACCCGGGACCGACCGGTTATGAGCCGGTTGCTCTAACCAACTGAGCTAAAGGCCCATGTGTGCTATATTTTGGGGGATAACACAGAGTATTTTACCCTGGCACCCAACCATTTTACCATAAATTCTTTTCTTGTCAAGCCCCACCTTTCAAATCAAGTTTATCTTTTTATCCGGGAACATCACACAGCCGTACATTATCCATACAGCCCTTTACATGTCTGCTAGAATAGAGCAAATTGAATAAATTTGGAAAAGAAGGCGATATATTGTCCGGGGAACTTCCCTTTATTTTTTCAGGACCTCTTTTGTGGACTAACCGCTTTCTCCTCCTCCGTCAGACGGAGAGCGCGGAGCAGGAGCCCTCCCCTGCGGCTCTCCTATCCCACCGTTCTGGAGGAGAATTTGCAGCCCGTACTGCCGGACCGCACTGGAGGTCATCCGGCTCTGTTCGCAAGGGATGGCGGCCTCTGAGGCGGGCAACCCGCCGCAACCCCTTGCAGCCTCGGCAAAAAATGGAATGAGTCATGGAGTCTTTTTCCGGCATTCACTACATACAGTATCCTGTAGTGATATGATTCCGCCGCACACAGGACATCTATAGGTTTCTTGCTGCCGCTTCATAAATGCTGTCGGACCATGCTCTTTTACAAACGCGCTGTTTTCCATCAGGCTCACCCCGTATCTGGTGCGATAGCTTTTGTCCAGATATCGGATTTGCGGACAAGGATATCCGGGGCATTCAAAGCAATAGGCAAGCCTCTTCTCCCGTATACAGTCTTTTATTTTACATTTTCGGCAATGCGCGGGCTTCCCTTTCTCGTCTTGTAAGCATCCCGCACACGGCGTTCCGGCATCACAGTGCTTATAGCACACCATACAGTTCACTCCACAAGGAGCAAACAGGATGGGATTTATCTCTCCCTCCGGCATTTTCATCAGGCGCTTCTCCCCGTCGATATATCTTTTTACTTCTCATCATTTTTTATAGCATATCCGGCTGATGTCTGCAAGGCGTTCTTGACGCAGCAGGCGGCCGGCTGGTATAATCAAATCCGGACATTATCTGGGAAGGATGGGGATGGGTATGTATTCCTTGCTTTACGATCTCCTGCAAAAAACCACTCTGAAAGACTATGCGGGGCTCATCGCCTATATTGCCGTGCTAATCGCCATCGTCGTCATATCCCTGACGGCGCGGGCCATTATCCGCTTTCTGGTGGTCAAGGTGTTCACCAGGGTCGCCAAGCGGACGAAATATGTCTGGGACGACATATTTCTCAAGAACCGCCTGTTTCATCGCGGGGCGAACCTGGCTATTCCCATCACCATTTCACTGTTGGGCGGAAGCTTGCCTTCCGACACCCATCTGCTGGATAAAATCGCCAGCGTGACGGGAATTCTGGTTTTCGTTCTGCTTATCGACTCCCTGCTCAATTCCATCGATGAAATATACAACCGGTACGAGGTGTCTAAAATCCGGCCCATCCGCGCTCTGTTGCAGGTGGTGAAGGTGGTCGTCATCATCGTGTGCGGCATCGCGGCGGTGGCGGTTCTCATCGGTGAAAGCCCGATGGTGCTGCTGGGCGGCATAGGCGCTATGACCGCCGTGACCTCCTTTATCTTCAAGGATGCCATACTCGGCTTCGTGGCCGGGATACAACTGACCACCAACGATATGATCCGCATCGGCGACTGGATCGAGATGCCCAAGAATTCGGCGGACGGCACGGTCGTGGAACTGTCCATGACCACTGTCAAGGTGGAAAATTTCGATAAATCCATCACCTCTATCCCCGCCTATTCCCTGGTATCCGACGCCTTTATCAACTGGCGGGGAATGGAAAATGCCGGGGGCCGGCGGATAAAGCGGGCACTCTATATCGACGCGGCGGATATCCGTCTGTGCGACGACGAGATGATTTCCCGTTTTCGCAGCATGACCCTGCTCCGGGATTATATCGATAACAAGCTCCGGGAAATTGAGGCCTACAACAAGGCGCATCAGGTGGATCTGTCGGAACCGGTCAACGGCCGCCGAATCACCAATATCGGCACCTTTCGCGCCTATATTCTTCAGTATCTCAAGCAGCATACGGGCATCCACAAGGAGCTGACCATGATGGTTCGGCAGTTGGAGCCCGACGACAGGGGCGTGCCGTTGGAGATATATGCCTTTACGAATACAGTCAATTGGGCGGAATACGAGGGAATCCAATCGGACATCTTCGATCATCTTTACTCAGTGGTATCGGAGTTTGGACTGCACATCTACCAGAAACCTTCCGGCGCCGATATACGGCAGGCCGGCAGGGGTGGAGTATCCTGATAAACGAAGCGCGGACACAGGGGCAAACGTCCTTGTGTCCGCGCTTTGTTATGAAACCTTCGCTTTCCAGCAAATAAGATATAGCTGCAGCGGCCTCTTCTTTACAATGTTGGGGAAACGGGTGTGCCGTCATTGAAAGCTCCGTCTTTTCCCCTGTGTGCGAGCCGCTGCGCCATAGAAAGGTGAAGAGGTATGAACACCTCTCACATGTGATGGCTATTTCAGAAACCCGGCGACGATCTTTGCCTCAGCCTCCTCTTCGGTGAGGCCTAGAGTACGCAGCTTGAGAAGCTGCTCCCCCGCTATTTTTCCGATAGCCGCCTCATGAATAAGGGAAGCATCGTCGTGGTTGGCGGTCAGCTCCGGCGCGGCGCTGACCCTGCCCTCCCCGGTGATGATGGCGTCACATTCGGAATGGCCGATACAACGGGCGTTGCCGATAATACGGGACCGGTATTCCTGATGGGAGTGATCCTTCGCCACCGAACGGGATATCAGATCCACTCCCGCGTCGTCGCCGTTCAGGCTGACCTCAAAATCGGTCTTGGCCCGCTGTTCCTTTTCCGTCAACAGGCGTTCATGAATGCGGAGCCTGGCTCCGGCCTCCAGGACAGCGGTTGTCCGGCGGAGCGTGTGATCCACCCCGCCGATTTGGGAGGTGTCCATTTCCAGAACAGCCCCTTTTCCCAGGGTGGCCTCCGTGACCGGATCGATGGAGCGGATTCCCTCCCCCTTGCCGGTACCGATATGCTTTTCCAGATATTTGACCCGGGCGTTCTCCTCCAAGAAAAAACGATGGATACCGTTATGCCGGGCGGATTCCTCATCATCGGTATGAACACCGCAGCCCGCAACGATGGTAACATCGGCGTCCCGCCCTACGTAAAAATCGTTATACACCAAATCGTCTACATCCCCATGGGTCACGCAGGCGGGGATAAAGACGGTTTCCCCCCTGGTTTCGGGCCGAATCCGGATGTCCAGGCCGGGGACGTCGGTTTTGGAGGTTATCTCAATATTTTCTGTGGAGCGGCGGCCGGCGCATTCGCCGTCCTCGCGGATATTGAAGGCGCCGGGAAAGGCACCCTTCCAATCGGAAACCAGCCCCAACAATGTTTCAGTGATGGATTTCACAGCTTTGCCTCCTCCTTCCCGCGGCAGCGGCCGCAGCGCGGCCCATCCGACAGTAGTGTGGGCAGGATCTGGGAACGGGGTCCCTGATCCTGGACACGTCCGTCCGCGACAACCACGATTTCATCCGCAATCGCCAGGATTCTCTCCTGATGGGAAATAATCAGCAGGGAGCCGTTCAGGGATTGCCGCAAATCACGGAATACATCGATAAGACCCGCAAAACTCCAGAGATCAATCCCCGCTTCCGGCTCATCGAATACCGTCAGGCGGGTGCGGCGGGCCAGCACGGTGGCGATTTCAATCCGCTTGATTTCACCGCCCGACAGACTGGCATCCACTTCCCTGTCCACATAGTCCCGAGCGCATAATCCCACCTTACTGAGCAAATCGCACAGAGCACTTTCCCCCAGGGTATCACCCGCCGCCAGCTCCAGCAAATCCCGGACGGTCAGACCCTTGAAGCGGACCGGCTGCTGAAAAGCGTACCCAATGCCGCAGCGCGCCCGCCGAGTGACATCGTAGTCCGTAATATCCTGTTCATCCAGCAGAATCCGGCCGCTGTCCGGCGTTTCCAGTCCGGCGATCAGCTTGGCCAGAGTGGTCTTCCCGCCGCCGTTGGGACCGGTTATCACCACCAGCTTCCCGTCCGGTATTGTCAAATCGATATTGTCTACAATCGGTATCCCCCCCGGCGCATGCCAGGTGATCCCTTCCATTGTCAGCATATTGCGTTGCCTCTTTTCCGGCCCTATTTCCTATCTTTTTTATAGGTTATCCCTTACAATTCAGTTATACGCGCATTTTTTGCAATTGTCAAGTATTTATCAAACCCCCGTCGCGTCAGCCGCGTCGGGGGTCTGTTTTTGAGGGAGTCCTGCATCGAACACATCCTTACATGGAGTTGCCATTCGTTTAGGGACGCGATGCTGCATCAGCTCTTTCTTAAAGGGAGCGTATCCATTTATCGGCCAGATCTACCCAGGTCTGGCAGCTGGGCTCGACCCAGCCGGTCAGTTCATTGGCCAAGCTCAGCCCATGGCAGCCGTGCTGATATAGATGCATCTCAAAGGGGATGTCTGCGGCCCGCAAGGCGGAGGCAAGCAGCAGGCTGTTTTCCACCGGTACGCCGCTATCCTCCACCGTGTGCCACAGGAAAGCCGGCGGGGTGTCCCGGCTCACCCGTTTCTCCAAAGAAACCAGCTCACACTGCTCTTCGTAATGGTCCTGCAGCAGGCAATGGAAGGATTCGTGATGGGCAAATTCGCCGGAGCTTATCACAGGATAACCCAGAATCATGCCGTTTGGCTTGTTTTCCTGCCCGCGCAGATTCAGCGGCTCCGTTACGAAGTCCCGGTTCCAGAACATGCCTAGGCTGCAGGCCAGATGACCGCCGGCGGAAAAACCGCAGACATAAATCCTGTCGGGATCGATCCGCCATTCGGCGGCGTGCTCCCGAACCAGGGCCACGGAGGCGGAAAGCTCCAGCAGGGCGCCGGGGAAGCGCATGGGAGCGACGGTATACCGCAGAACAAAGCAATGATATCCCAGGGAGCAAAAGCGGGCGGCGATAGGCTCCGCCTCCCGATTGGAGGTCATGGCGTAGCCGCCGCCCGGGCAGATGACCACGGCCGGCCGCAGCTCGGCAGGCTCCTGATCGGACCAATTGTCCAATATATACGTATGCAGCTTGGGGGCGCCGGTCCCTTCCAGTTCGGCTCGGGCGTAATCTACATGGATATCAAGGATTTGACTCCGCATTTTAATGATACCTTCCTTTCCACTCTTTCAAGCTGTTTTCTCACAGCATAAATGGCCCCGGCGGGCGGGATTACCGCCGCCGGGGCCATCCAAAGTATAGCGCCCTTTTCCTGTTTTTTCAAGAGATTTTTTACAATATTTGCCCCTGATTTTTCTCTCATAGATATTGCCTTCATTCCACTTAAAAGCTTAGTAAATTCTTGAATGTATTTTTCATTTAATACTCCCACTCCTATACTAGCCGCATAAGC
>CAKTXU010000146.1 GCA_934630995.1 uncultured Eubacteriales bacterium | reverse complement strand
TTCCCCCGCTCGCTTCATTTCCCGAGGCGGACGGATTCCTGCGCCGATGCAAAGCTTGAAAAATTGACAAAATGCCCTATCAATGTGTGGGAACATTTCAATGAATTACACATTGTAATTGCTTTCTGGAGGGTATATACTGAACTGGGGGTATACTGACGGGGAAGAAACGAGTATCCGTGTTCTTCCCCGCTCTTGCGTCTCGATAACTATATTTAACAGCCGTTAATTCCGGCTTTGAAAGGTTGGTTTTTCATGGAAGCGATGATCAAACGCATTATTGACATGGATAAAAAAGCTCGGGAGATCACGGAATCCGCTCAGAAGGAAAAACTGACCTCGGAGAAGGAAATTGCTGAAAAAGCCAAGGCAATGCGGGAAGACTATCTGGGCCGGGCCCGTCGACGCATTCAGATAAACGATGAAACCGAGCGCCGTCTGGCGGAGAACTCCTGGAAGGACCGGGAGCTCTTTTATGAGTCACAGCGCAAAAAGCTGGAGGAAACCTTCTCCGCCCGTCGTGAGGAGTTGACGGAGGCCATTGTTGAAAATGTATTAGCCCAGTGATTAACCCTATATTTTGAGAGAAAGGCGGGGTGCCGCTGTGTCTGCTTCCGACAATGTCATTCTGGCTAAGGCGCGCGCGATGTACGGCAACTGCCTGAAGGTGGAGGATTTCTCGAATCTGTTGGCCTGTCACAGCGTCAGCGAAATCGCCGCATATCTCAAACGTCAAACCGCCTACGCCACCATTCTTAAGGATATCAACGAGAGTACCATCCACCGCGGACATCTGGAAATGCTTCTGCGACGCAAGCTTTTTGAGGATTACGCCTCGCTGGGACGATACGATATGACGGTGGGCAGCCAGCTCTCGGAATATCTTATCCGGCAGGGCGAGGTCACGCAAATTCTCGCCTTTTTACGAATGCTGAGCGCCGGCAGGCCGGAGGAATTTTTTATTTCCATGCCTTTGTTTTTCGCCAGTCACTCCCGGCTTGACTGCGTGGAAATCAGCCATTGCAAAACCTATGCCGAGCTTTTGAGCGCTCTTTCCGGCACCCCTTTCAAAGAAGTTTTGGCCATGTATCCGCCGGGCGATGACGGACGCATACGCATCACCGAAATCGAAAATGCCTTGCAAACCGGTCTGATTGATACTCTCTTTTCCATCATAGACAGGACGAGCGGCGAACTGAAACGGCAATTGACTGATCTCTGCGGCGTGCAAATCGACGCGCAGAACGTCAGCCGCATTGTGAGAATGAAAAAGTATTTCAATGCGCCGCCGGACACTATCCGGGCCAATATGCTTCCTTCCGGGCGGTGCCTTTCTCCCAGGATAATGAACGACATGCTGGAGGCACCCAGCGCCGAGGCGGTTTTGTCAATTTTCTACTCCACTTCCGTCGGACGGCACATCCCGGAGGAGCACCGGCAATTCGTTCACGATTTATATCACCGGGCGCCCTATTTCAACGCCCGGCACCACATTCATTTTTCCTCCTATGCCATGGTGGTGCTCATTTCCTATGTCATCATCACCGAGGTGGAAGTGGATGATATTATCAATATCATAGAAGGCATCCGGTATGAACTGCCCCCTGAGCAAATCAAGCCGATGCTTCTCCTCATCTGATAAAAAGGAGGCGATTTCCCATGGCTGTTGCGAAAATGAAGCTGGTCAGTGTCATCGGACATATGGAAAGCTTGGATACGGTCGTAAAAATCTGTGGAAGCAGCGGCGTATTTCAGCCTGACGACGCCATGACCTTCTTCTCCGACTCATCCGGTTTCAGCGCCATCAAGGAGGAGAATCCTTATGCCGATCCGTTGACCCGCCTGGAATCCGCAATGACCAGAGCCGGAGGAAAGCCGCGGCTGACCGACATGCCGGCCGCGCTATCGGAACAGGAGTGGCGGGATTATGTCGCCCGGTTCACCGACCGGGTATCGGAGCTGGCTAAAAAGCGCAGCGAACTGGCCTCCCGCGCGGAATCCTTGAACAAGGATATCGAGCAATTCGAACATCTGCGCGGGCTGGATATCGATCTGGAATCAATCCTCAACTGTGAAACCATTAAGGTCCGATTCGGCCGGCTTCCCAAGGAAAGCTTTGAAAAACTGAAATCCTATAACGACAACCCCTATGTCCTCTTCTTCCCGGGGACCAGCGATCAGGAATACTATTGGGGCGTTTATTTTTCCCCGCTGGATTTTTCCGCCGATGTGGATCGGATATTCTCAAGCCTGTATTTCGAGCGCATGCGCATTCCCTATGCCAATGGGAAGCCGGAGGAGGTTATCGCCCATCTGAAGGAGGAACAGAGCGAGACTCAGAAGGCGCTGGGCGCTGTCCGGGAGGAGCTTTCCTCTTATTGGACGGGAGAGCAGGCGGTCTGTCAGCAGGTCTATACTCTTCTGCATCAGGAAAGCTATTTTTTCGATGTCCGCCGGTTTGCCGCGCGATATAAAGATAAATTCATTCTGGCCGGATGGATCCCCAAGCAAGAGGAAAAAGCTCTCTCCTCCGCTCTGGACGCCGTGGAAGGCATCGAATACTCCTTTGAGCGTCCGGACGAGGACGCCCACCACACGCCGCCGGTCAAGCTGCGGAATTTCAGCCTCTTCCGTCCCTTTGAATTTTTTGTCGATATGTACGGCCTGCCCCGTTACACTGAGGTGGATCCCACCCCTTTTGTGGCTATCACTTATACCATCCTGTTCGGCATCATGTTCGCCGACCTCGGACAGGGGCTGCTGGTGGCCGTCGTGGGATGGCTTCTCTGGAAATTCAAGCGCATGGCAATCGGCCGTATCCTGGTACCCTGCGGAATTTCCTCGGCGGTTTTCGGTACCGTTTTCGGTTCAGTCTTCGGCTTTGAACACGTACTCGATCCCCTCTATCATGCCCTCTTCGGGCTGGAGGAAAAACCGATTGAGGTCATGAACTCGGACACCACCATGTTAATCATTGTTGCGTCTGTGATCCTGGGCCTCATCCTGATAGCCATTTCTATGATCATCAACATCTATTCCAGCCTGAAACGGCGGGATTTTGAAAACGGTGTTTTCGGCTCCAACGGTTTGGCCGGGTTCGTCTTTTACGTGTCCCTGGTCACCGGCCTGGGCGGACAGCTTCTGCTCGATATCCCCCTGCTGACCGCGCCCTATATCGTCCTGCTCATCGTGCTGCCGCTCCTGCTCATCTTTTTGCGGGAACCGCTCGGCAAGCTGATGAACCGCGAGCAGAACTGGATGCCGAAAAAGAAGGGCGAATTTCTCGTCCAGAATTTCTTTGAGTTATTTGAGATTCTTCTGTCCTATCTGTCCAATACCATGTCTTTCCTGCGGGTGGGGGCCTTTGTCCTGGTTCATGCGGGAATGATGATGGCCGTGTTCGCCATCGGAGATATGTTCGGGGCCTTCGGCAATACGGTGGCCATTGTGGTCGGGAATGCACTGGTTATCGGTATGGAAGCTGTTCTGGTCGCCATTCAGACCATGCGTCTCGAATTCTATGAGATGTTCAGCCGGTATTATATCGGCGACGGCCGGGCCTTTCGCCCTCTCTCCGCCAAAAGTCAGGATAAATCCTGACCCTATATTTCATTCGTCGCCGCGCCGGCGGCGCCAAACATATGCCGATAAAATTTAGGAGGTAACATTATGAATTTCATCTACCTGCTGACCCCCGTGGCCCTGCTTGTGCTTTCTGTTCTAATTTCCGTTATCATGGTCAAAAAAGGCGTCAGGGTCAAGAAAGCTCTGGCCATGCATTTTCTCAGTCTTGTCGTGATTCTCGCCGTCAGCTTTGCTCTTCCGATAATCGGCTCTGCTGCCGAAGAAGCGGACGGTACGCCTGCCGCCACGGAGACGGTCACCTCAGCCTCCGTGGGTGACGGTATGAAATATCTGGGCGCCGCCCTGGCTGTGGGCTTGGCCGGTATCGGCGGCGGTATCGCTGTAGCCTCCGGTGCCTCCGCCGCCATCGGCGCCACTGCCGAGGATCCCAAAAACTTCGGCAAGTCCATCATCTTTGTGGCACTCGGTGAAGGCTTCGGACTTTACGGATTGCTGATCTCCATTTTGATTGTGCTTGCCTGAGGATAAACCGATATCCGCAGCGGGAGGAGGAGAACGCTTTGCGCTTTTTTGTCATCAGCGACAATGTGGACACACAGGTGGGCATGCGCCTGGCCGGCATTGAAGGAGTCGTCGTCCATGAGGCGGATGAGGTCAACAGGGCGCTGTCCGACGCCATGGAGAAGGAGGACATCGCCGTGATTCTGATGACCGAACGGCTTGTCAAGCTCTGCATCTCCCTGGTGGATGAACTCAAACTGAACCGTTCCCGTCCCCTGATTGTTGAAATACCCGACAGGCACGGCAACGGCCGTGCCAAGGATTCTATCACCCGGTATGTCCGGGAAGCCATCGGCATCAAAATATGATTTTAGGGGCAGCACCGTGCGGTTCCGGTTCATGGACTGTGCCGTGTTGTCTGGGTATCCATCTGGGAAGCGAGGTGTGCATCATGGCAAACAGCGATGAAAAAATCAGCAAGTTTGTGCAGGCCATTACGGCCTATGCCGAGGAACAGCGGCAGAAGATCCACCAGGAGGTTGAGGATTTCAAGGCCGAGCGGCTCAAACAAGCGGAAAAAGATGTGTTGGTGGACGCTTATCAGCTCATCCAGAAGGAACGAGTGGAGCTGCATAACAGACTGGCGCGGGAGATGTCCCGCCGGGATATGGACGCCCGCAAGCGGTTGCTGAACAGGCGGCAGGATATGACTGCCGACATTTTCGCCAGGGCGACGGAACAGCTTCTCTCCTACACGGCCACGCCGGCATATGAAGAGAGTTTGACCCGATCGATGAAAGAGATGATCGACACATTGCCCGCCGATGGTTCCGTGTATTATCTGGCGGAAAAGGATGCCTCCCGCCGGGACGCGCTGACTGCGTTCTGCCCGGCGGGAAGCCGGATCGAACTGTCGGACGACATTCGCCTGGGCGGGCTGCGCGGTGAAAATCACCGGGCGGGAATCATCATGGACGACACCCTGGACACTAAGCTGGAGCTCCAGCATGAGTGGTTCAATGAACATTCCGGGTTGACGGTCGAATGACCGACTCATCCTCTCCCCTGCCCGTGCGATATTACTCCCGAAAGGCGTGAAACCTATGAATAACGGCATATACGGCATCAACGGGCCCGTTGTCACCCTGCTGGGGAACACCGGCCTGTCCATGATGGAAATGGTTCTGGTTGGCGAAGATAAGCTGGTGGGCGAGGTCATCGGTATCAACGATAAGGCCACGACTATTCAGGTATATGAAAACACCACCGGCTTGCATATCGGCGAACCGGTATATGCCACCGGCGGTCCTTTGTGCGCCACGCTGGGACCCGGGATTCTGAACAATATCTTCGACGGCATCGAACGGCCGCTGAAGGCTAGCGAGGCCAAATCCGGGGACTGTATCAGCCGCGGCGTCTCCGTCTCCGCTATCGATGAGGAAAAGCTCTGGGACGTGACCGTGACGGTAAAACCGGGA
>CAKTXU010000145.1 GCA_934630995.1 uncultured Eubacteriales bacterium | reverse complement strand
CAACGGTGGAAAGGCCCTTCCCCTGACCAAAAATGCCTTCTCCCCGCACCGCGGCGTTGGTGTCGTTTTCCAGCGACACCGGCGTGCCCAGCGCCGCCTCAAGCGAAGAGGCCAGCGGTTCGTCACGAAAACCCATGGTGGGAATATACACAATGGTGCCCTTTTGCAAATCCAGGGGACCCGGACAGGCCACACCCGTCCGCACAATTCTATCCCGGGGAATCTGCCGCGCCCTCCGCAGCGCCTCGGCTGCCCCCGCTATCCGTTCAATCAAGGGCCGAAAACCCGCCCCGGCATCGGTGGGCATGGTCATGGACGTTAGCTTGGCGGCCCTTTCGTCGAAGAGTCCCACGGTGGTTTTGGTGCCGCCGATATCGATCCCCCAATAGTAATGTTCCATTCCGTCCCGCCTTCCGCTCTTGATTATCGATTAACAAGGGACCACACGGTTTTTCGGCGTGAAAACGGTGCTTGGAGGCGTTGTCCACGTTGCCGTGCTACACCCGCCAAAGCCGAGAACGCCGCTGGCCGCCTTTTTGAGCGGCGATAGACGTGTTTGCCCTCGTCAATCGCTGTTATCTTCCATTATACAAGGGAATCCCTCTAAAATCAATAGAAATATTTTTGCATGATATAATTTGCACTTTTTGACAATTATTAACGATGATGCATACCAAACACAGAGAGGGCGCTGTGGGAAGCGCGTCCTCGCAGCACCCTCCTCATTCATCACGCAGCAGGGGTGAAAAAGCCGTCCTCCCCAAACGTTGTTCCGATGGAAATCCTCTCCATGAACCGCAGGATGCGGGCCCGTTCCTCCCCGTCCACAATCTCGGTATAGCAATCCTTTTGAATCGCAGGCTGGAATTCATAGGACAGCGTTCCCTCCCCATCCACATGAATCTTCAAAATACCGGTATCAACCGTCTTGGCATTGAAAAGAAAGTTGCCCAGATTGTATACGAGAGGCTTATTTTTGTAAAATTCTACTCCTTGTAGAACATGCGCATGGGCGCCCACCACGACATCCGCCCCGGCATCGATATATTCCCGTCCCGCCTTGAGCTGAACATCCTCCAGGGAATGGGAATCCTCCTTCCCCCAGTGCACATAGGCAATCACGATGTCGCTTTTCTGCCGTGCCTCCCGGATTACTTCCAGAAACCGGGCGGTGTCGTAGGTGCGCAGCACCCCCGGGGAGGTCTCCCCCGCCTCGGGGGTAAGGATGAATTTTTCCGCCCGGGTGGCGGCCACAAAGGCAATCTTCCGGCCGTTCATGATAAAATAGACCGGCCGCATGGCCTCCTCCACATTTTTGCCGCCGCCCATATAGGGGATATCCGCGCCCTTCAGCGTGTCCAGCGTATCCAGAAAGGCGTCAGTGCCGAAATCATACGCGTGGTTGTTGGCCAAAGAAACCAGATCCACCCCCAGCTCCTTGTAAATACCCACCCGGTTCGGCGTTCCCCGAAAGGTATACATCTTCCGGGGCAGAGGGCTTCCCCGATCGCTGAAGGTGAATTCATTGTTGACCAGCAGAATGTCGGCGCTTTGCAGCTCCGTCACGGTAGCCTTGGACAGAATGCCGTCAAGCCCCTGCTTGCGCTCGTCATAGGCGGGCATGATGACCCAGTTATCCGCCAGGGACACATCGCCGACCACCTGGATGACGGCGGTGCCGTCGGCAGTATCCGGCACGGTCCGTACCGTGTCGTCCTTCGTCCGGCCGGTATAGGCGTCCGCCAGAACAAGGAGGGTGCTGCCCGTCAGCCGGTGCCAGTCCTCCTTCTCCCAGCTCCCCGCCGCCAGCTTATCCCGTAAACGGATAAGAATTTCCTGTCCGTATCGCTCCTCCAGCCAGTCCAAGAATCCCTCGTCCGCTCGGGCTTGTCCCTCTGGATCCAGTGAAGAGACAAGGGAACCCAGAAGCTCCTCCTTTATTTCCCCGGAAGAGGGGCCGGAAGAGACTGGCACCGTCGTTCCGGCGGCAGATGAACCGGTCAGCGAGGAAACCGGCCCGGCCGTCCGGCAGCCCGACAGCAGCAGTATCCCTGCCAGCAGCAATCCTGTAATGGCTTTTGACTTCATGCGTAATTCCACCCCAAATTTCTCAACAGCCGCAGCGGGCCGTTCCGTATTCCGCCTTCAGCTTACCACATTTTTGGGCATTTGTCAGCAGTTTGAACCGAAGATCCCTGTTCAAGATTCCATGCCACTGGCAGCCATTTGACAATACCATTCGACATAATACCGAAAGCGGACGGTCACCTGTGAATCGTGACCGCCCGGCAAACCGCAAATTATAAATCTGAACTGTTCCCCGAAAAGTTGGACAATTTCACACTTTCTTCCGTGTTAAGCAAACCCCAACAACTGCTCCAACAAGTGCAAGCGGTGCTATTCTAACGAACAGCCACTCAAATGCGTGAAAAACTACTCCGGCAGCTGCGGCTTCGGGTTGACTATAATCCCAACCCAAGTATGAACTATTTACTACTATTAGGATAGCCAAAATAGCCACTATAGCCGCACACAATGAGATAAAAAGACAATGGATAACTTTTTGCCTCGTTGCTTTTCCATGCGCAAGTTGCAGGTTTATGACCTCAAGTTTCTCAGAAATTACTCTTAGGTCATCAGCCTTCGTCTCGATAACGGTTTCTCCAAGCAGTGTGCTTACAGGTGTTTCAAATGCCTCTGATATGGAAATCAGCATATCGGCATCTGGAACCGACAGGCCTTGTTCCCATTTAGAAATTGTTTGTCTCACCACATTCAACTTGATTGCAAGTTCCTCTTGCGAAAGCCCTTTGGATTTTCTGATTGCTTTGATGTTATCGTTTAGCATCAGGGATGCCTCCTTTCACCGCCATTATACGGAGGAAATCCCGTTGCGGCAAGCAACACAAATTAACAGTACAGTATCCTTCCGGCAAACGCCGATTTATCGCTCTGATTATAACATTGAGCAGACTTGCTGACAACTCGTTTTTGTATAATTGCTGAAATTTTGGTGCCACAACCTCAATCTTGAATAGAGAGAACCGAAATTTCAGATTAGACACGCCTAAATCTTCCGCGGAAAAATCTGAGGAATACCGGCAGTCGTTTCCTTACATTGGAGAAAGATGATATACTGTTATGCATGAACTGCAAAATGCAGAAAAATTTTCAGAAAGCGCCTGACATATTCAACCCTGCACAGACTATATGAGTGAAAGCATTGATCAATTGCTTTGGAGAAAAGCCATGAAGAAACAAGAATTGCTGAACATAATGGACGGCGAGCTGCTCGAAAAGCTGTTCGGGTTTTGCTATGCCAGAACAAAGGATGGCTATGAGGCGCAGGAGCTGTGTTCCGACATCATTTATGCACTGGTAATATCCTCTCATGCAGATGGTGAAATTGGAAATCTATATCCGTTCATATGGAGAATTGCCCGGAATGTATACGCCGACTTTTCAAACGACAAAAAGCGGCGCAGAGACATGTTCTATGAAGGGGACGCAGATGACATACTTCCGTTTATTGCCGATACGGAAAAGGAGGATAGCACCGGCGAAATGCTCAACGCCGTATACCGCCGGATTGCCTTCTTGACCAAGACCTACCGTGAAGCAATGATTCTGTTCTACATAGAGGGTTTATCAGCCGCAGAGATCGCCAGGCGTCAGAATACAAGTGAGGGCGCTGTTCGCCAAAAATTATTTTCAGCCAGGAAAAAAGTGAGAAGCGAGGTAGAAGGTATGGCGGAAATCAACACTCGGCATATGTCCCTTGATAACATCGAGTATGTGCTATGGGGAACCGGCAACCCTGGTTGGGGCGATCCCAGAACCGTCTGCACAAGACAATTTTCTAAACATATCGTCTGGCTGTGCCGCAAAAAGCCTATGGGTGCCATGAAAATTGCAGAAAAACTCAATGTACCGACTGTCTATGTGGAGGAAGAGCTTGAGATTCTCGCAAAGGGCGAAAACGGGGAATACGGCCTCCTACGTAAGCTTGACAACGGCAAATATGTCCTCAATTTCATTCTGCTCGATAAAACGGAGATTGAAAGGGCCAATGCAATTTATATCGAACAGCTGCCGGCCCTTGGCGACACCATTTGTAATTACATCGAGAATCGCAAGGAGGAGTACCTCGCGTTCCCGTATTTGAACAAGAGAATCGATCTGAACCTCATCCTTTGGCAGCAAGTGTTTACATTATCGCACGCCTTCTGTGAGAATGTAGAAAGAATCATATCCGAAAAATATTTTCCGCAGTCGGAGAGCAGCAACCGGCCGTTTAGTGTTTTCGGCTATGTCGATAACGGAAAACATTATGGCGGCGGCTGGGATGGTGCAGATGCAGAAAATGTATGCGGCTACTCCCAGATTCACCTCGACAATATCTATATCGCCCGTATCAAAAAGCATTTCCATTGCGGACTGAATGTGGCAAACGATCCCCAGATTCAGCTTGCTCTCCGCGCTGTCAATGGCCTTGACATCCATTCACTATCTGAGTTAGAAAAGGAGCACGCCGCAAAGGCGGCTGCCTGCGGATATTTATACCGTGAAGGTAAAATGCTTTATACGAAGATACTCGTGAACGATATGAAGGATATGGACAGATTGTTCGATATCAGCCACAAATTATCGGAGGGATATTTTGAAGCCGAGGCACAAGTTGTGGCTGAAAAAATTTCCGGGCTGATTACCAGTATCGTTCCAGGCTACCTGCTTGGAGATTGGCGGTTGGCAAACCGTCTTGCCAATATGCCCGTTCTCGATTTGTTGACTGAGATTCTTATCGAGAAAGGAATTCTCATACCTCCCGAAGACGGTATCGGGGCTGAAGGCTGCTGGATGAGTGTCGCAAAATAGCTGAGGGCACCATACAGCGCGCAAAAGGCATCGCTTCGGCGGTGTCTTTTCTTATTCCGGAACTATGGCTCAAAAATCACCCTCGATTGACAAGGACACACAGGCTTCAGAGCCGCGGAGACGGCTTTTGGCCCCGAAAAACCTTGTGCGCTCCTGTCAATCGAGGGTATCGTACCTCATCTAAATGCGGAGGCTTTTGCCGGGCAAGAAACCTCAGCGGACGACTGCGCCCTTGAAGCCGGTGACCATGGTTTTCTGCAGCAGCAGATACAGGATGGTGATCGGCAGGCTTGCCAGAACCGAGGAGGCGGCGAACACAGTGAAGTTGTTGCCGAAATCCGACGCGATGAAGTTGTAGGTTCCCAGCGCCAGGGTGTAGTTCTCCGGACGGGTCAGGATGATGCGGGAGAGAACGAAATCCCCGAAGGGCGCGGCAAAGGCAAAAACGCCCACCAGCACCAGCATCGGATAGGATAGGGGCAGCAGAATTTTGGTGAAAAGCTGGAACCGGTTGGCCCCGTCGATGAGGGCGGCCTCCTCCAGCGCCTTGGGCACCGTGTCATAGAAGCTCTTGAGCAGCCAGGTGTTGCCCGTGACGGCCGCACCCGAATAGAGAACGACCAGGCCCGCGGTGGTATCCAGCAGCCCCACCATGTTCAGCAGCACATAATAGGCGACCATAGCCATCATTCCCGGAAACATCTGT
>CAKTXU010000144.1 GCA_934630995.1 uncultured Eubacteriales bacterium | reverse complement strand
AGGATCGTCCACTCCGGGCGTGGTCGTCACCGGAGAGGTGCCGGCAGTCGTTCCGACAGAAGAGCTGCCGCTTCCGGCCGAGCTGCTCTGAGAGGGAAGCGTGGTCGTTCCGCTGCCCGGACCGGGGACTGTCTGTGTGCCGGACGATCCGCCGGAGGGAACGCCGCTCGGGCCGCCGATTCCGCCGGGAATCGTGGCGTCGGAGGGCAGAGGCTGTGGGGACGGCGACAAATACGAGGAGCCGGCCGTCGGATCAAAGGAAACCCACCCCAGACCGTCTATATAGCATTCCACCCAGGCGTGAGCGTTGCTCTGCAGCGCCACCCAGGCATCGTTTCCATCCTTGTATTCCAGGCCGTAGCCGACCACCATCCTGGCGGGGATCCCAAGGCTGCGGGCCATTACGGTCATGGCGGTGGCGAAATAGGTGCAGTATCCTGCCTTGGTCTCGAGAAAATGCTCCACAAAGTCCTTGCCGCGGGGGAGGTCGCCGGGGGTGAGAGTATAGGCGCAGTTCTCCTTCAGATAATCTTCCAGCAGGCAGGCCTGGAAATAAGGCGTCGTTTCCTCCCCGATGATTTGTCTGGCCGTCGTGCGGACGGAGGCGGGAATATCGGGAAGCTGCGTATACACGCTGTCGATGGACAGAGGCGGCCCGCTGGCGGAGAGGACGTGCTTATATTGCCTTAGACTAAGGCGGGTCTGCGGATCAATATAGGTGGCGGTAAAGCTATAGGAGGCGCCGGAGGGTGCCTGACCCTTGCCGGGCAGGAGTTCTCCCCGGGAATTGAACCGGATGAACGGCAGCTCGGCATTGGACGGACTGATGGAGCAGAGCGCGCCCATGCTGAACAGCACGGTGTTGGAGCGCAGCAGAGTTACCTGCGTATTGCCCGCGGAATAAAGCTCGGGGAAGCGTGCGGGATAATCCTGCGTCATATACCAGCCGGTCAGCTCCTGAAAATACTCATAGGAGGAGGAAGCGTGCTCCTGACTAAAATCGTGCAGGGGCAAATCCTGATTGGTCCAGCCCTGGCCGGTGTAGGTTTCGTAGACAAGCCCCTTGATCGGCTGCGGATGCTCCGTCCACACACGCAGGACGGGGGTGTGGTCATTCAGGGTGATATTTCCGCCCAGCCGTTCCGCCGACGGCTGCAGACCGATGGAATGCAGTCCAAAGGGCAGATTTTCTGTCCAACCGGGACCGTCCGGTTCTGGAAGAAAGGGATCGCCGCCGATAATTTTCCAGGAGGACATGTCGGCGGGGAGCATGCACGCAGCCAGCAGACAGCAGAGCAATCCCAAGCCCCCTCCCAGCGCCTGCTGTTTCCATTGAGAATAATCCGCCCTGACGCGCTGGGAGAAGGAGGGAAAGGCATTGCGCGCCATCAGAGGCAGTAAGCCGATCAGAATCAGGATCAGGGCGGGGAGAAGCTCCTTCGTGAAGTCGTAATAGGCGAGAATCCCCATGAAGACAGCGGTTGCGCCGGCCAGCAGGGTGACCGACCGGATGCAGCGCACGCAGAAATACAGAAAGGTGACGATGAGGATGTGAATAAGGCATTGAATAAGGGCGATGTTGGCGGACGTGTTGTAAATCGAGCGGGAGGGGAATAACTGGATCCACCAGCGCAGCAGACCGGCGATCCAGTCCAGACGTTCCTCCAGAGAACCGGTGAGAAGGCCGGAAAGAACAAACACGAAAAAAATGCCGGCCAGCAGGGCGGGAATGAACCACACCCGCCGGGTCAGCAGGACGAGCGCCAAAGTGACGACGACGGTATGGGCAAGCATGACGCTGAAAGCCGCATGGAACCGGAATGTCTGGTCAAAGGCCAGGATGACTCCCAAGGACAACAGCATGCAAGAAAGCGCGTCGAGCCCCACATCCCGGAGCAAACCGAGGGGATCCCGCAGGGAGGCGCGCCGGACGGGGGAGGATACGTTGTCAGTGCTCATAGGTATTCCCCCAGTTTCGTGGTGATATCCTCCGGACACAGGACGGGTACTAGGTGAATGCCCATCTCCAGCGCCTGCTGCTCAAGGGCTGTCAGCCCCGCCAGGGGCGGGACAACACAGGTGATGCGACAATGAGCCGCCAGCGGGCGCAGCGCCTCCAGCAATTCACGGGAGGGGCGGTAGGACAGCAGATGAAGGGTGCGGATAGAGCCGGAGGCCAGAGAGGAGACGCCGGGATCCAGAGGCTGCTGCTGCCGGCGGAAAGGGACGGTGGCCAGCAGGGTGTACAGCGGATGGAAATCCTCCAGCGTATAGGCTGTCATCTCCCAGTCGCCGTCCGTCGAGCGCAGGCAGACGGACTGGCCGTGCAGCACATAGAACAGAGCCATCGACGCGGCGCACTCCGTCATCATATCGGCTCCGCCGGTGGGAAGAATGGCAGGTGGAAGGCCGGTGTCGAGCAGAATGAGGTTGAAATTTTCAGCGCTGACTTCATATTGCCGGGTGTACAGCTGCTGGGTGCGGATACTCTGGATCCAGTGGATGCGTTTCAGGGAATCGCCGTTGCGGTATTGCCGGGTATTGGAAAAACTGTCGCCGTGATCGGCCACAATCAAGGCGTTCTCCGCATAATCCACGCTGATGGGGGGCGGGGAAACCTCTCCGTCCAGCTCCGCCACCGAGGGATAAACTGTCAGCGGTTCCGGCAGAGGGGCACATCGGCGGGATTTGATCAGGGATAGGGAGAAGAAGCCGAAGAGGTCCTGAATCAGCAGACGGTCGACGCCGACGTGCCAAGCCCCGCGATGTGGGCACGCGATATCGACGCAGGCAGTTCGATGCCGCCTGTTCGGTGTGAGCAGGGTCATGCTCTCCAGACTGGCCTGGCGCTCCTGGGGGACACCGGGCAGTTGTACGATGTCCGCCAGCAGAACGCGGATCCGCGCCGTAACAGGCAGCGGAAGAAAACCAGCCAGCGTGATTTGCAGCCGGGTGCTCTCTTCGCGGACAACGGCTGTCTGGGAAAGGCACTGGCTCCCCCGCAGGGAAAGCGCGCCCCACAGAACGGAAAAGAGGGATATCACCAGCACAAGTCCCAGACAGAAGACCGCCAGAAATATTTCGCGGTAGCCGCTTGCCAGTCCGGCACCCAGCAACAGCGCAAAGCCTGTGACGCAGACGATGCCCCGCCCGGTCATCGCATCGCAGGGACGGGAATGGTGCGCAGCACGGCGTCGAGCACCGAGGCGGGCGTCTGCCGATGAACGGCAGCCTGAGGGCGCATGACCATTCGATGACAGAGGACGGGGAAGGCCATCCTCTGGATGTCGTCCGGCAGGACATAGCCCCGCCCCGCCAGCAGAGCGGCTCCCTTGGCGGCCTGCATCAAGGCGATGGAGCCGCGGGGGCTGACTCCCAGGAGGACGCCGTTCACTGTGCGGGTGGCCTCGGCAATGGACACCACGTAATCGGTGACGGCGTGGGCGCAGTAAATACCGTCCACCAGGTTTTGAATTTCCAGAATATCCGCGGCGGAGGCCACGGCCGAAAGCGTCTCGCGCCTTGCACGGATACGGTGGTTGTTCAATATGGCCATTTCCTCCTGGTGAGAAGGATAGCCCATGGATATCCGCATGAAAAAGCGATCGAGCTGGGCCTCAGGCAGGGGATAGGTGCCCGCCAGCTCCACCGGATTCTGGGTGGCCAGCACCATAAAGGGGGCCGGAGCGGGGTAGGTTTTGCCATCGATGGTCACTTGGTTTTCCTGCATGACCTCCAGCAGCGCCGACTGGGTTTTGGGGCTGGTGCGGTTGATTTCATCGGCAAGAATGATCTGATTCATGATACAGCCGGGATGCAATTCCTGTTCCCCGGTCTTCATGTTGAACATCGTGAAGCCGGTGATATCGGACGGAAGCACGTCGGGGGTGAACTGGATACGGCGGAAGGAGCAGCCAAGTGAGGAAGCCAGGGCCGAGACCAGCGTGGTTTTCCCCAGACCAGGCATATCCTCGATAAGCACGTGACCGGAGCAAATGAGGGAAACGAGCAGCAAGTCGATAACTCCATCCTTGCCCACGATTACCTGCTTGATGTTTTGTTTGATGCGCTCTAGCGTTTGATTGGCTTCCATTCCGACTCCTCCGACTTTGTTTATTCATGTCTGCCGACCGGATGAACATGCCGTTGTCCAGTTGCTTCTGGGCGTGCTTTGTTCGGTCAAGGGAGGTTTGCTCCGGCTTAACCGGCAAGCGTTATTTCAGCTGCAGCGGGAGCCCGCAGGCCATCAGATAGACCTCGTCCGCCTCGGCGGCCAGCCGCTGGTTCAGACGGCCCAGAATATCGGTAAAGACTCGGCCCATCCGGTAGACGGGAACAAGGCTCGCCCCCACCTCGCCGGACACTAGTACGGCGGTTCTGTTTTGTCGCTTCAGAGTATTGAGGAACAAGGTGAATTCCTCTCCGATGCGTGTCTCTATCTCCTCAACCCGCGCCATGGCGAGATCGTCATAATCCGGCTCCTCGTCCAGCATCAGATTGGTGACCATGTTTGTCACGCAGTCCAGCAGGATGTCCCCGTCCGGGTATCGCTCCAGGACCTTGTCCAGTCCGCGGGATGCCTCTGCCGTCGTCCAGGAGGCGGGACGGGAGGCGCGGTGATGCTGAATCCGCCGCTCCATTTCGGAATCGAGACACCGGGCGGTGGCAATATACAGCACCCGGGGGCTGCCGAGCAGCCGCTGTTCGGCAAAACGACTTTTACCGCTGCGCACGCCGCCTGTTATCAGGCACAACTGTGACATGGAATCCCATCCTTCCAGGACGCCCATAGCGGGGCGCTTGTTCTTTATTATATCGTCTGTGAAACGGCTTGTCCACATTTCAGCCAACAAATGACAAAAATGTTAATACTCCGACCGAATGTTGCGAAATCCCCCCTTTATGTGATATACTAACCACATCTGGACGATTGTATTTTAAACGAATAAAGCCGCCGGGAAGGCGGCCGGAGCGGATGGTGCTATGGGACTGTATCGGGGTATCCGGCAGGAAGCCTTCTGGCTGCTGGCCGAAAATCGATTTCATGACAGTAAGAGTTATTATGAGGAGAACAAGGAGCGGCTGAAACAGGAGGTGTTGGAGCCCCTTCGGGCGCTGACGGCGGACCTGGCCACCGTGATGGCGGATATCGATCCGCAGATTGTGGTCAATCCCACCGCCAACGGCTGTGTCAGTCGGATTCGTCGCGATAACCGGTATACACGGGACAAGTCAATGTACCGGGAGAATGTGTGGGTGGCTTTCCTGCGGGATAAGCGGGCTTGGGAATGCCTGCCGGGCTTTTATATCGATATGTCCATGCAGGGCTCTAGCCGCGGCTTGGGCTTTTACTGGGCTTCGCCCCGGCTGATGCAGACCCTGCGTGAGATGCTGGATGAGAAGCCCGGCCCGATTCTGGCTGCGGCGCAGCAGGCGCTGGACGCGGGCTTTCAACTGGAGGGGGATGTTTATGCCCGCCCGAAAAGGGGAGAGGGACCGCCTCTCCTATTGGAGTTATATAATCGAAAAATTTGGGAATTCAACCGGCACGAAACCGGCCCCGCGCTGGCGGCGGATCCCGCGCTGCCGTCCCTGCTGGAACAGGAATAC
>CAKTXU010000143.1 GCA_934630995.1 uncultured Eubacteriales bacterium | reverse complement strand
CCGCAAAGAAAGCCTCGGGCCTCCCTTTTTCTTCATATGATCACATAAAAAGAAGGTAGGCACTTTCGTGTCTACCTTCTTTTTACCACTTCACTCCCTTTTGGGAAGCTCGGGGCTCCGTATCCTATATATAATTGGAGAATAGGAGTCCCAAGAAAAGGACTCTCCCTCAATGGGACGGCAGGCCCTCCGTCACAGCACCCGGCCGCTTCGCGCCGGTCCAGGATCGCCGCTCGCCGTCCTGGTCATACGCCGAAGGCTTCCCCGGCTTCCGTTTTTTCCTTCAGCCAGCTTTCCTCACTGAATACCGTGATGCCGTTTTTCCGCAGCAGAGCGGTCGTCACTCCCTCGCCGGGTATTCGGAAACCGGAAAAGCTGCCGTCATATATCTCCCGTGTACCGCAGGAAGGGCTCCCCTCCTTGAGTACAGCAGCTTTTATCCCATATTGCCGGCAGAGCGCCAGCACCTGCCGGGCTCCGTTTTCAAAGGCGGCGGTGCAATCGGCGCCGGTGCACGAGCTCACCCGCCCATCGCCGATCCGCTCCGCTGGCTGGCGGGGAACGGGCAGCCCTCCCATACATTCGGGACAAACCGCCAAGGCTTCTCCGCGCCGCCATAGAGTCCGAAGCTGTTCAACTGTCCGACAACTGCCGTCATACCGGACCGCGATACCGCACAGACAGGCGCTGACAACGAGAATAGGCTTGCCCATATCAGAAATTCCGGAGCAGGGAAATTACCTTGCCCAGGATGGAAACCTCCTGCACGATGATCGGCTCAAAGGCGTCGTTCTCCGGCTGCAGACGGTAATGACCGTCCTCCTTGTAAAAACGCTTGACCGTCGCCTCGTCGCCCACCAGCGCCACCACGATTTCACCGTTCTGGGCCACCGGAGTCTTTTGAACGATGACGACGTCGCCATCGAGAATACCGGCGTTGATCATACTGGTGCCGTAAACGCGCAGAGCGAACAAATCACCCGCGTGATACCCGCCGCCCGAATAGGGTACATAGTCCTCAACCTCTTCCACGGCAAGAATAGGCTGACCGGCGGTGACCCTGCCCAGCAGCGGCACCCGGGCCACACTCTCGCCCGGCAGGCGGATAGCGCGGTTCAGGCCGCTCTGACGGGAAATATAGCCGTTATCCTCCAACACCTTGAGATAGGCATGGACGGTGGAGGTGGATTTGATACCGGCGGCGGCGCAGATTTCCCGGACCGTGGGGGGCAGGCCGTCCTGGGCTCTTTCCTGTAAAAATGCCAACACTTTTTGTTGCTTTTCGTTGAGCGGCTTCATGATGGTTCTCCTCCCTAAACTGTAGTCAGTGACCAAACGGCGGCTTGTCCAGGTCGCCCCCGCATATAGCACCGAATAGCGCGGCTGTGTTTTCTACCGTCAGTATAGCATACTCATCGGAAAAAAGCAAACATTTGTTTTGCAAAACATGGTCAAACCGCGATTTACGAAAAAATAATACACTTTATTCATAGGCAATTCACAAAAACAACAAGGAACACCCGTATAATAAGGATGTACTCAAGAAACAGCGACGGAGCCGCACCGGACGCGTTTCATCAAAATTGAGTACGTTCTACCCTCCTCAAAACACCCCTCTAACTTAGCAAAAGCCCCGCCGGATGGCGGGGTTTTTGCTGTTTTACAGGCAACATACTTTAATCCATACGGACCAGCGTGTAGGCTGCCGCCTCGAAGTCCAGAAGCGGCGGCAGTGCCAGACCGGCGTACATCAGCTCGTCCCCCCAGAATTCGGCATCCAGCTCCTCGATATGATAACGGGCGTCGGGCTGCAGCCCCCGAAGCTTCATCCGCTTGAGACAATCCGCCGCGTCGTTCAGCCGGCGGACATACAGGGCGAAGGCCCGGCTGCGGTCGGGCAGAACAAACATCCATCCACAGCCGTTGCCCTCGAAGGGGCTTATCAGCCGGTAAAAATCACCGTCTGTGACAAGACGGGATAGGGAACGGTAAAGGGCTGTCTGTTCAGCTATCTGCGCCCGCTCCTCCTCAGAAAGCGTCAGCGGGTTGAGCTCATAGCCGAAGGAGGCGCTCATAGCCACCAGACCCCGGGTCTTGAAGGGCGTCATCCGTCCCATCTGATGGTTGGGACAAGCGGATACGTGAGCGGTCATGGCTTGGGGCGGATATACCAGAGACGTACCGTATTGGATTTTCAGCCGTTCTATCGCGTCGCTGTCGTCGCTGGTCCATATTTGGGGCATATAATAGAGCATTCCTGCATCGAACCGCCCGCCTCCTCCCGAGCAGCCTTCGAATAGTACATCAGGGAAGGTGCTGGTGAGATAGTCCATCAGGGCGTACAGATTGAGCATATACCGGTGATAAATTTCCGGCTGCCGCGCAGGCGGCAGCGCCGCCGAATAGGCGTCGGTCATATGCCGGTTCATATCCCATTTGACATAGGAAATCCGGTTGGCTGCCAAAATATCCCCCACTGCCTTTTTTAGGTACTCCAACACCTCCTGCCTGGACAAATCCAGAATCAGCTGGTTACGGCCGCGGCAATAGGGGCGCCCCTCCTGCCGGATACACCAATCCGGGTGGGCGGCGTACAGCTCGCTGTCCTCGGATATCATCTCCGGCTCAAACCAGAGGCCGAATTTCATCCCCAGCTCTTCGCATTTTTCAATCAGAGGAGTCAGACCGCGGGGCAGCTTCCGCTCATCGAGAAACCAGTCACCCAAGGAGGAGGTATCGTCGTCCCGGTGGCCGAACCAACCGTCGTCCAGAACGAACAGATCGATTCCCAGCCCCCTGCAGCTTTCGAGAAGATGCAGCAGCTTGTCCTCGTCAAACGCGAAGTAGGTGGCTTCCCAGTTATTGATGACGATGGGCCTTGGCTCGTTGCGGTATTTGGCGTGTCCCAAATGCTTCCGGAACACCTGATGAAAGCTTCTCGACATTCCGCCGAAGCCGGAGGCGGAATAGGTCATGACCGCTTCGGGAGCGATGAAATCCTCCCCATCCTCCAGAATCCAGCGGAAATCAAAGGGATTGATTCCCATTTGCAGCCGGACATACCCGACAGGATCCATCTCCGCCGACGCTACAAAATTTCCGCTGTATACCAGCGCCGCGCCATAGATCTCTCCCGTCTCCTCATCGGCGTCGGGCGATGCCAGGGCAATGAAGGGATTGTGCTGATGGCTGGAGGCCCCCCGCCTGCTCTCCACCGACTGGATGCCGTGGCGCAGAGGCTTGCGCTCAATCTGCCGTTCATTGATATGATGACCGTATAGTCCCACCATGTCGAAGGCGGCGGCAGGCAGATCCACACTCATGCTCAAAGCGCGGGAAACCGCAACCGTACCGCCGGTGCGATTGCAAATCCGCACGCTGCGGGTGATCACATCCTCCTCTTCGAACACGCTGTAGCATAAAACGGCCTGCAGACCGGTGGGCCTGTCCTCCAGCGTCAGCTCCAGCACCGGTGTATCTCCATCCAGGCCGGGAAGCCCGGCCGGTTCGGTTTTTCCCCGCGTAATCCGATGGGATTGATACCGCAGATCGATAAGCCGTCCGCCGTTTTCAAACTCCACCATCACGGCCGGACTGCGGTAATCCCCGCTGCCGTAGACAGGGTATTCCGCCGGAATATTGTCGAGGCTGTAGCGTGCGTCCGGTGCCCCCTCATAGTTAGGAGAAAAACCCGACGGATACATCTGCCACAGCCGGGTCAGATCCGCCGTGTGAATTCCCCGGCCCCAATACTGAGAAAACAGATAATCGTGATCGAATACGCTGAACAGATAGCTGGAGTTTTTTGTGCGGAGATGGAACAGGCGGCGTTCTTCATCATATAAAATAGGCATCTCTCGTTCCCCACAGTCCGTTTTGTTTTTGTATATCCGCTACCCGTAGTGTACCCCAATACCGGAACAAGGACAAGGGGAACCGGTCGAAAATTAAAAATTGGGGCTTGCCAAATCAGGAAAAATGGTGTACTATAGTTGTGCTTCACCGATATATCCGCCCGTGGCGAAGCTGGATATCGCAGTGGATTCCGATTCCAAAGGCCGGGGGTTCGAATCCCTCCGGGCGGACCAACGTATGAAACCGTGTAAACCTAGTGTTTATGCGGTTTCTTTCTTTTTGTCTTGGTCGGGGTATACCGCCAAAAACGGCGATATACCCCGAACTTCTAAGACTTTTTCTAAGACCCGTTATTTATCGCCCGCAGCGTGCTTCATCTGAAGCATTTCTCCCATTCTGTCCGCCAGCCGTACCCTGGACGCATACTCCAGATGCCCGTAGATATTCCCGGTCGTGCCGATGTCCGAGTGTCCCAGCCAGTCGCTGATTTCTTGAAGCTGGAAGCCCTTGGCGAGCAGCAGGCTGGCGCAGGAGTGGCGCAGATCGTGGAACCGGATATCCGGCAGATTGTGACGCTTGATGAAACGCCATTGAATTCCGAATCCCTTGGGTATCAATGGTGTTTTTCGATATAAACCCATTTGTACGCACTATACGTTTTGAAATTCAAACCGGGCAGGAAAATTCAAAAACCGGAAAACGGAGAGCGAAAACAAAAAAGCTTTATAATCTGAAGCCCCCTATCTCATTTGAAACACCCTTTACCACCGCCCTAAATACATTGAGAAAACGAATAGATTATGGTAGTATATTGAAGATGAGCAACGTGAAAGGAGCGATTTTTATGTTACACGTTGCAATCTGTGATGATGAATGTGTCTTTGTAGATCACCTCACAAGATTATTAAATCAATACGCTGCTGAAATCGGCGAAAATATAAAGGTGACCGCCTACTTTGACGGACTGGAACTGATTGAAAAATATGATCCATCCACAGATTTGATTTTTTTGGATATTCAAATGAAATTGGTAAACGGTTTACGGGCCGCCGAGTGTATCCGTCAAAAGGATGAAAAGGTAGGCATTATTTTTCTAACGACACTCTCTCAATACGGTTTGGAGGGGTATAAGTATCAGGCTACCAACTACATCATGAAGCCGATTCAATATGTCCGATTAAAGGCCGAAATGAACCAATGGCTGAAACGGCGCAGAAAAGAAGATAATCCATCCATCATAATTGCCAACAGCACCGGGCAGTATAAAGTATTTCTAAATTCGCTTTCCTATGTGGAAATCTTCGGACGGAAACTGCTTTTTCATACGGAGCAGGGTAATGTTCTCTGCCACAAAAGCATGAAAGAGATGGAAAATGAGTTACGGGACAGAGGGTTTGCACGCTGCCATGCCAGTTGTCTTGTAAATCTTCGCTATGTGAAGAATGCCAACGGGAAAGATTTACAGGTGCAGCTTATTACCGGTGAAACCATTCCAATCAGTCAGCCAAAAAGAAAAGAATTTATGGAAAAATTGGCGGACTATTGGGGGGATATGTTATGATGCATCTGTATCACCTACTGGATTTTTTGGTAACCGTAACGGAAACATTATCATTGTGCGTCTTGATTTCCTGTTTTTTAAAAAAGCCAAGATTTCATAGGGGCATTTCTTTAATTACACCTGCCGTCATTTCATTTTTGGTGGCATTTATAGCAACACGGTTTTCGGATATTGGCGCCGTGAAAATATTCTTGGTAATGGGATTCGCTTTTTTCACGATAGTATGCTGCTATAGGGATT
>CAKTXU010000142.1 GCA_934630995.1 uncultured Eubacteriales bacterium | reverse complement strand
AAGCTGAGGATATGCACCCTCTCCTCCGCATCCCGCAGGGTGCGCAGAAGCAGCTCCACCCCGTCCATAAAAGGGGAGGCATCGTCTATAGGATCGGTTTCGCTCCGCATCCGGCGGAAGGGCCCGATCCCCCAGGGAACCGCGCGGCCGAACAGGTAGTTGCATTGGGATACCGGGATGATGCCGGGCTCCCGGGGGCCGTCGGTCTGCTCCCCGTAAAGGGGATGGGTGAAGCCCTCCCAGCGGAATTCCTCGGTGATATCCAGGATGACGGCCCGCAGGTCGATTTCCGGAAGGCCGTAAGCGGTGAGCAGGTCGAAATTGTCCCCCGGATCCTGATGGGGATGGTACAGATCGGTGACGTCGATGACGGGCACCTTCTTCATGGCGGCAGCCTCCTTACGGCTTATTGAACGGTGAAATTGCCCAGGCGGTAATATCCATCCCCGGCCCGGCCCTGGTGAGGCAGAAGGATGGGCTGGCCCCGGGTGTCCAGAATGGCGTAGCGCAGGGAGTAGGTCCCCTTGGCCAGGGCGGAGGTGTCCACCTCCGTGATGCTGGTGACGGTGTCCCCCCAGTTCTGAGAAAAGGCGGCGGGAGAGAAGGCGGCGGAGACCCCCGCGGCCACCCGCTTGCCGTCGGCGCCGTAGGCCGCCACCTGCAGGGTGTAGCCGTCGGGCAGCACCCCGAAGGCCATGTTCACCCAGTCGGTGGAAACGGACAGCTTCCGCCCCTTGGACACGGCGGTGGGATAAGAGGCCTTTTCCAGCACCATCCGGTACCCCATGTTTTTCAGAGCGTATTTGATTTCCTCCAGCTCATTTTTATAGAAGTCGGCCGCGCCGCCGTTTTTATCCCAGCCCATGAGCACCATGTAGTTGGGATGGAGCTCCAGCGCTTCATTGATGCAGGCGCGGATGGATTTTCCCTCCTGCTTGTATTGGGCGTAGCCGTTGCAGAATTCCGCGATTTGCATCCGGTTGCCCTGATACAGCGTGCCGGAAAAACGCTTTTCATCGCCGGTAATGGCGCCCGCGACGCCGTCCCGGCGGAAGCCCAGGGCGGCGGCGGGGAAGGTTTCCACCGCGTAATCCAGGGCGGAGAAGGACAGATATTCCTCATAGCGGGTAGGTCCACGCCCATTGGTGAGAACCCCCAGCTCCGTTTCATGGGAATAGCTGAGGAAGAGCTTTTTATCCCCCTTCCAGGCGCCGCACCAGGCGTCGAGCAGCCATTTCAGGGCGTTCACCCGGGTATCCCAGTCGGCGTAGCGGTATCCCGAATGCCATTCGCCCCATTCACCGTAGCCCCGCAGATCCACCACGTCCAGAGAATCCAGCCCCCGGTATCGTCCGGCATAGGCCTTCAGGAAGGCCTGCAGCTTCTGGCGGTAGACGGGGTTGGTATAATCGGGGAATTTGAGGGGCTGCCCTCCCCAGTCCTTTTTCTCCTGGAAGGGAACGCCGGCCTGGTAAACCCATTCGGGGCAGGTATAGGACGAGCCGTAGTAGGGAAAGCAGTCGGTGGAGATGCGGAAATGCAGCCGCTTGCCCTGCCCCGACCAGTAGGCGATGGTCTCATCCAGCGCCTTCCAGTCGAAGGCGCCCTCCCGGGGCTCCAGCAGGGACCAGCCGGTGAGGATGCCCACATTCTGAACCAGGGGGTACAGGCCTGTCTGCCCCATGTCCTGCCGGCCCTTTTCCGCCACATCCAGCAGCACCCAGCCCATGTCCGGATTGAGCAGCACCGCGTCGTCCTCAGAGGGGACGAAAACCGACTGGCCGCCTGATTGGGTCAGGGTTCCCCAGGTGGGCTTATCGTCCGGGGTAATAGGGGCCGTCGTCGCGGATGTGGTCTGTCCCGCCGTGGTGCCGGGCCGGGTGCGGACATCGCTCCAGGTAGTGCCGGTTTCCCCGGATGTGGAGGTGGATGTGGAGCTTTGGGCGGAACCGCTGCCGCTTCCCGTGGAGGCGGC
This sequence comes from uncultured Eubacteriales bacterium, assembly GCA_934630995.1. GTDB lineage: Bacteria > Bacillota > Clostridia > Oscillospirales > Acutalibacteraceae > CAKTXU01. The sequence goes on along the minus strand of CAKTXU010000142.1, from coordinate 3,685 downwards.
GGGAGCGCTGGTCACAGAGCTTTCCCCGCTCTGCGGGGCGCACCCCGCCAGCAGCAGGAGCGGGATTGTCAGGCACAGCAGGCGGTGCAGAGGACATGGAAGTGATTTCATGAGAGGGCTCCTTTCTATCTGTATGCGCGGCGGAGGGTTCCGGTGGTATCCGGCCGGGAACGGTCAGGCGGATTCCGCTGCCGTCGTAGGCCACCTCCAGGCGGGCGACCTCCTGGAGTTCCAGGGCTTCGACGCAGGCGGCAGGCAGCTGCAGCCTGCCGTACTTGTCCAGTATGGCGTATTCCCGGTGGCTTTCCTCCCCCTTCTCCCGGCGCAGCTCACTGCTGGTGCGCCCGTCCCGAATGGAAACCACCCGATCCACGTAGGAGGCCACCTGCCGGTCGTGGGTGACGATAACGATGGTGGTGCCCAATTCTTGGTTAACGGCCCGTAGCATGTCGAGAACCTGGGCGGTGGTCGCCGTGTCCAGGGCTCCGGTGGGCTCATCGGCCAGCAGGAGGGCCGGCCGGTTGGCCAGGGCCACCGCTACCGCCGCCCGCTGCTGTTCTCCGCCCGACAGCTGGAGAGGGCGGCTTCCGGCTTTTTCGGCCAGCCCCGTCAGCTCCAGCAGCCGCCGGGCGTAGGCCCGATCCGGACGCCCGCCCAGGCGCATGGGCAGCAGGACGTTGTCCAGTACGGAAAGGTAGGGCAGAAAATTCCGGGCGCTGTTCTGCCACATAAAGCCCACCGTCCGGTTTTTGTAGCGGTTCATGGCGCCGGGCGGAAGCTCCGCCGGATTTTGACCGTCCACCCACAGACGGCCCGCCGAAGGGGTGTCCAGCCCGCCCAGCAGATTGAGGAGGGTGGATTTGCCCGAGCCGGAATTGCCAACCACGGCCATCAGCTCTCCCCGCCCCACAGTGAAATCCAATCCCTGCAGGGCCAGCACCTCCACCTCTCCGGCCTTATAAATTTTCACCAAATCCTCGCACAGGATCATCGGTTCCGCGTCAGTCAACCAGCTCACCGTCCTTTAGGGTATGGACCGTGTCCGCCAGCGGCAGCAGATCGGGATCATGGGTGGTCATGACCACGGTCATCCCCTCCCTCTCCGCCAGTTTCCGCAGCAGGTCGGCGACGATTTGGCTCATCCGGCTGTCCAGCTGGGCGGTGGGCTCGTCGGCGAAGAGGATGGCCGGCCGGTGGGCGACGGCCCGGGCGATGGCAACCCGCTGCTGCTCCCCTCCCGACAATTGGGAGGGAAAATGCCCCGCCCGTTCCCACAGCCCCACCGCCTCCAGACAGTCCCTGGCCCGCGCCGAACGGCCGGAGGGGGCGGCCCCGGCGATCCGCAGCCCGAACTCTACGTTTTCCAGGGCGGTCATGTTGGAGAAAAGAGCCACCGACTGGAAGACGAAGCCGATGCGTTTCTGCCGCAGCCGGTCCCGCCGGCTGTCGGGCCAGCGGGAAATCTCCTCCCCCTCCAGCCAAACGCTGCCCTGCGTGGGACGATCCAGGGCGCTCAGCAGGTTCATCAGGGTGGTTTTACCCGAGCCGGAGGGCCCCCGTAAAATATGGAATCCCCCGGCCTCCAGCCGGAGGGATACATCCCTGAGGGCGGTCACCGCCGTTGCTCCCGTGGAAAAACGGCGGGACACGCCGCGGGCTTCCACCTCACCTCGCATAACCGATACACCTCCATGTTCAAACAATCCTTAGGTAGGCGATAATGAAATCTTGGTATGCAGAGCAGACCTAGTCCTCTCCCAGCTTGAGCACCTGGCCGGGCCGCAGACGGAGCGTCTGCAGACTCATCAGGATAAGCCCCAGCAGTACGACGCCGCATCCCAGCAACAAAATCCGGATATAATCCGCGGGAAGGAAAACGGTCAGGAAGGGAGGGACCTGCTGGGAAAGAGGGACGTTCATCTCGATAAAGGGTACAAAAAGCCGGGAGGCGGCGGTGCCGATACAGCCGCCCATGGCCACCGGAACCAGGGAGACAAGCGCCTGCTCCAGCGCCAGGGTCAGAAAGAGGCGGCCCTTGGTAAAACCCATGGAGCGCAGGATTCCAAAGGACAGCACCCGGGATTTCAGGGTCAGCGTCCAGTACAGCACAAAGCCGATCAGGGTGATGAGCATGATGATGAGGAAGGCCAGGGTTAGGCTGCCGTTGGTGCCCTGAATCTGGGGATCGGCCCGGTATGCGCGCAGCTGGGCGGTGGCGTCCACCAGGTTGTTGGCGCCGATGCGCAGCTCCCGCATCTGGGTGAGAATCGAGTCGCTGGATACTCCCGGCGCCTTCTTCAGATACACCCCGTAGGGCTCCAGCCGGGACAGGCTCTGCAGGTAGTCAAGCCGCGCCACCGCCAGATGCCCTTCGCCGGGGAAATAGGTGGGGAAATACCCCCTTTCCAGCACCGCCGCCACCCGCAGGGGAATTTCCTGCCGGTTCTGCCCCCATCGCACCTGGAGGGTGTCTCCTTCCCGCAGCCCCAGCTCATCGGCCAGGGAGCGGGAGAGAATGACCCCGTTTTCCTGGCGGGCCAGCAGGGCCATATAGTCCTCCAACGGCCGGGACGCCAGATCCGCCCGCCAGAAGGCCGTTTCGGCAAAGCTGTCGGGTTCTACTCCCAGAAGCCGGGTGGACAGGGAGGGCCGTCCCGCCGCCGTCACCGTGGCCCGGGCCTTGTCGAACACCCTGGTGACCGCCTCCAGGCCGTCGAGTTGCAGAAAACGGGAAAAGGCAGGCTCTTCATAATAGGCGTTGTCGGCAGAGCTGGCCACGGTGCCGTCTGCGTTCAGCGGGGTCCAGTACTCCTTGACGGTCATATCCGCCCCCGCGGCGTAGGCGATCCGATCCTCCCGGTTGAGGTTCAGGGTGCGGGCGGTCACCGCATTGAAAATGCCCATGGAAACGGTGAAAATCAGGAATACGCTGATGAATTGCTGTCCGGCGTCCGCCCGGGAGACATGGAGCAGGGCGTAATAGCCCGCCGGCGGCCACCAGGGACGCAGCAGCCGGTAAAGCAGGCGTATGAGCAGCGGGTACAGCCGCACGAAAAGCAGAGCGCCCCCCAGCAGGAAGGCCACCGAGGCCAGAAAAAGCAGGGGATCCACGGGTGCCACCCCGCCGGCACTGTCCAGCAGCGTCTGACGGGAGCGGAAGGTGAAATAGGCGTAGAGGGAGACGCCGATGAGCAGCACGTCGAGAAAGCACAGCTTCCACAGGGGCCGGGCCGGTTTTCCGCCCACGCTCTGCTTGAGCCGGACAATAGAGGCGTCCTTCATGAGCAGGATGGGCAGCAGCATCACTGCCGCGAAGAGAGCGATAGCGGCCAGGGCGTACCATAGGCTCTGCGGGCTGAATACCAGCGGCACGGCCTCCGCCCCGTCGAATTGCAGGAAGCCGCCCACCCGTCCCAGCATCCGCACGAAAAGCAGGGAGCCGGGCAGTCCCGCCGCCAGCGCCGCGGCGCCAAGCAGCAGCGCCTGCAGCAGATAGAGGACGAACACCTGCCGCCGGGAGGCGCCGCGGCTGCGCAGGACGGCGATTTCCGTCCGTTCAAAAGCCGCGATGCGGCTGGACATCATGAAGATGTAGAAGGCCAGCATCAGCAGCAGGGGGATATTGAGAATCCACAGGGTGGACACCAGCTCCGTCCGGCGGGCCTGATAGCTCTCCAGGGTGTCC
>CAKTXU010000141.1 GCA_934630995.1 uncultured Eubacteriales bacterium | reverse complement strand
GAAAATCACATCCGCGCCGGAGGCGGCCTCCGCACAGTCCTCCGTGAGGAGGAATTTGTCGCCGTAATCCCCGGCAAAGGCCAGAACCGCGGGATCCGGCCGATGGGAGGCCGGACAGGCGACGGAGACCGTCATCCCCACCTTGAGGCCGCCGACAATCAGGGAGTTGGCCATGTTGTTGCCGTCCCCGATATAGCACATATGCAGCCCCTCCAGGACCCCCTTGTGCTCCCGCACCGTCATCAGGTCGGCCAGCACCTGGCAGGGATGGCAGAAATCGGTGAGCCCGTTGATAACCGGGATGCTGCCGTATTCCGCCAGGCTCTCCACCTCCTGTTGGGCAAAGGTGCGGATCATGATGCCGTCCAGATAACGGGAGAGGACCCGGGCGGTGTCCTCCACCGGTTCGCCCCGGCCTATCTGCAAATCCCGGGAGGACAGGAAAAGCCCCTGCCCACCCAGCTGATAAATGCCGGTTTCAAAGGATACCCGGGTGCGGGTGGAGGATTTCTGGAAAATCATGCCCAGAGTTTTGCCCGCCAGCAGCTTGTGTTCGATGCCGTGCTTGAGCTCGTATTTGAGCTGATCCGCCAGGTTGAGGATGCCGATAATCTCCTCCCTGGACAGGTCCAGCAGCTTCAGCAGATGTTTCATATCGTCCAACTCCTCTTCTTTATGTCAAGGCCGCCAGCACCGCTTCCAGCACGGCCAGCCCTCGATCCATCTCTTCCCGGGTGATGTTCAGCGGCGGCAGCAGCCGCAGCAGGGTCTTGGCCGTCAGGATGAGCAGCCCGCCCTCCAGACACTTCTCCGCCGCCTCCCGGCCGGTGCCCTTGGTGAGAACCACCCCCAGCATCATGCCCAGGCCCCGGACCTCCGCCACATGGGGCATGGCCGCTATCCGCTGGCGCAGATAAGCGCCCTTTTCCTCCACCTCTTCGAGGAAAACGGGGTCGGTGAGCCGGCTGAGCATATACCGTCCGGCGGCGCCGGCCACCGGATTGCCGCCGAAGGTGGAGCCGTGGGTGCCGGCGCCCAGCACCCCGGCCAGGGATTCCCGGCACAGGCAGGCGCCGATAGGCAGCCCGCCGCCCAGCCCCTTGGCCATGGTGACCACATCGGGGACAATCCCCGCGTGCTCATAGGCCAGAAATTTTCCCGTCCGTCCGGCGCCGGTCTGCACCTCGTCGATGAGCAGCAGCAGATCCCGCTGGCGGCAGAGGGCCTCCACCTCCCGGAGATAGGCCGGCTCCAGGGGAACGACGCCCCCCTCTCCCTGGATACATTCCAGCATCACCGCACAGACCGTGCCGTCCGCCTTTTCCCGGAGTTCGTCCAGATTTCCCGCCTCGGCAAAGGCAAAGCCCTCGGTGAAGGGGAAGAAATACTGATGGAAGCTGTCCTGGCCGGTGGCGGAAAGGGTGGTCAGGGTCCGGCCGTGAAAGGAATTGCGCAGGCCCAGGATCCGGAACCGCCCCTGTCCGTATTTGTCGAAGCTGTATTTCCTGGCCAGCTTGATGGCGCATTCGTTGGCCTCCGCGCCCGAATTGCAGAGGAAAACCCTCCCCATGCCGGACGCCCGGCACAGCTCGTCGGCAAAGGCCGCCTGGACGGGGCTGTAGTACAGATTGGAGATGTGCTGGAGCCGGGAAGCCTGCTCCGTCACCGCCGCCACCCATCCGGGATCGCTGTAGCCCAGGGCATTGACCCCGATGCCGCTGCCGAAATCGATATATTCCTTCCCGTCCACATCCACGGCGACAGCGCCGCGCCCGCTTTCCAGGGCCACGGGAAAGCGCCCGTAGGTGGGCATCAGCGCGCCGTCATGCAGCGCCTGTATCTCCTGGTAAGTCATGCCGGTTCCTTCTTTCTGCGAGGATATTGCCCTGCGGCAATCTTATAAAAGCATCGTCCCAATGCCTTCGTCCGTCAACCGCGGGGGGAGACCCCCCAAGCCAAAAACGCGGTGCGTTTTTGATGCCCCCTAAAGAGGAAAAAAGCCTTTTGGTATTCTTATAAAAACATCGTTCCAATGCCTTCGTCCGTCAACATTTCAATCAGGATGGAATGGGGGATGCGGCCGTCGATGATGTGGGTGCGCTTGACCCCCCGGCGAACCGCCTCCACACAGCAGTCGATTTTGGGGATCATCCCCCCGGTGATAATGCCCTGGTGCTTGAGATGGTTCACCTCGCTGACCTGGACCACCGAAATCAGCGAGCTCTCATCCTCCTTATCCCGCAGCAGGCCCCGGACATCGGTCATCAGCACCAGCTTTTCCGCGCAGAGGGCGGCGGCTATCTGGGCCGCCGCGATGTCGGCGTTGATGTTGTAGGTTTCCCCGTCCTTTTCCCCGGCGGCCACGGTGGCCACCACCGGGATGGTGCCGTTTTCCAGGCTGTTGCGGATGAGGGTGACGTTCACGTGGGTCAAATCCCCCACCAGCCCCAAATCCTGCTCCCGATGCCTGACGGCCTTGAGCATCCCGCCGTCCAGCCCGCACAGGCCGATGGCCCGTCCCCCGTGCAGTTCCAGCTGCTGCACCAGGCCCTTGTTGACCTTGCCCGCCAGCACCATCTCCACCACATCCATGGTTTCCCGGTCGGTGTAACGCAGGCCGCCGACGAATTTCGGCTCCTTGCCGATTTTCTTCAGCATGGCGTTGATCTCCGGCCCGCCGCCGTGGACCAGCACCACATGGATGCCCACGGTGGAGAGCAGGACGATATCCTCCATCACGGCGGCCTTGAGCTCCTCGCTCACCATGGCGTTGCCGCCGTATTTAATGACTGCCGTTTTACCGGCGTACTGCTTGATATACGGGAGCGCCTGGGTCAGCACCTGCGCCCTGTCCGCTGTCGAAATAGCCTCCATATCCAATCCCTCGTCCTTTTCTCGTATCAGGTCCGGTAATCGCCGTTGATTTTCACGTAATCATAGGTCAGGTCACAGCCCCAGGCCGTGGCCGCGGCGTCCCCATCCCGCAGAGAGATGTCGATGACAATCTCCGCCTCGGAGAGGATACGCTTGGCCTCCTCCTCGCTGAAGGGGATCCCCGCGCCGTTCCGGCAGACCGCGATCCGTCCCGCCGCCGATTGGAAAGCCACGTCCACGCCCCCGACATCCACCGCGGCCCCGGAATACCCGATGGCGCAGAGCACCCGGCCCCAGTTGGCGTCGGCCCCGAACATGGCGGATTTGAGCAGGGCGGAGCTGGCCACCGCCTTGGCGGCGAGCTTGGCGTCCTCTACGGTTTTACCGCCGGTCACCCGGCATTCCAGCAGCTTGGTGGCGCCCTCCCCATCCGCCGCCAGGCTGCGGCAGAGGGCCGTGCTCATCCGGCGCAGGGCCTCCACAAAGACGGCGTAATCGGCGTTTTTCTCCGTCACCGGGGTGTTCCCCGCCGCGCCGTTGGCCAGGAGTACCACCATATCGTTGGTGGAGGTGTCCCCGTCCACGGTCATCATGTTGAAGGTATCCCCCACCACCGCCAGCAGCGCCTCATGCAGCAGGGCGCTGTCCACCGCGGCGTCGGTGGTCAGGAAGCAAAGCATGGTGGCCATGTTTGGGGCTATCATCCCGCTGCCCTTGGCAATACCGCCCAGGATGCAGGGCTTCCCGCCCAGCTCGAAAGCAACGGCGAACTCCTTTTTCCGGGTATCGGTGGTCATGATGGCCTCCGCCGCGTCGGCGCTGCCGTCCCGGGACAGGGCGACGGCCAGCCCGGGCATTCCCGCCGCGATGGGCTCCAGGCTGATGGAGGGGCCGATGACGCCGGTGGAAGCCACCACCATGTCCTCCGGCGACAGGCCCAGCGCCTCCGCCGCCAGGGCGCACATCCCCTCCGCCTTTTCCTCCCCGTCGAAGGCGCAGGTGTTGGCGATGCCGCTGTTGCAGACGATAGCCCTGGCCCGGCCGTCGGCGATATGCCGCTGCGTCACGGTCAGCGGCGCCCCCTTCACCAGGTTCCGGGTATAGACCGCGGCGGCCGACGCCTCCCGGTCGGAGACGATGAGGGCCAGATCCTTTTTGGTCCGGTTCTTGCGGATGCCGCAATGGACGCCTGCGGCGGTGAAGCCCTTGGCGGCGGTAACGCCGCCCTTTATAAACTCGTACATATGTATCAAACCTCTCTCCTATCCTCACCGGCGGCGTGCGCCGGTTTGGTTTCCCACCAGCGGCGCACGCAGAAAGCCAGCAGCCAATACGCGACAATACGCAGGACGGCGTCCCGCAGCCTCAGCGGCCAATATGCCGCGTTGAAGGTGTGCCCAAGCCATTGCATGCCCGCCTCCGCCAGCAGATACACGCCCTCCAGGCCCAGAAAAGCCGCCCATTCCCGCCCCCGGAACAGGCGCAGCAGCCCCGTCGCCAGCAAATACAGCACCGCGCACTGCAGCACGGGCAGCAGCAGTACGTTCAGCAGATACCGCCGGGCGGCGGTATCCGGAGCGGAGGCGGGGAAAACTGTTTGCAGCCCGGTCCACCAGGCGCTGAGACAAAAGGCGGCGAACACAGGTAGGCAGGGCTTCATCCCGAACCGGATGGCGATAAAGCGCCAGGCGGCCGCCTGCAGGGCCGGGAAACAGGTGAGCAGGCAGGCGGGCAGAAGCATCCCCCACGGCACCGTCTCCTCCCGCTCCATCAGCCGGAACAGCAGAAGAAGCGGATCGACCCGCACCTCGATCAGGGCGGAGATAAGCCATCCGGCCAGCATGGAAAACAGCCATAAACCCAGCAGGAACCAATACTCCCTCGTCCATCCTTTTTTCATCCGATGGCCTCCCAAAGGACCCGGTTAAAAAGCCGGGGGAATCATATCCAGTCCCGCCGTCTCAGGCAGGCCGCAGAGCAGGTTCATATTCTGCACCGCCTGTCCGGCCGCGCCCTTGACCATGTTGTCGATGACCGAGGTGACGATGAGCAGGCCGGTGTGTTCGTCGGCGTACAGCTGGATGTCACAGTAGTTGGAGCAGCGCACATGGCTGATATTGACCGCCTCCCCCGGCTCCATCAGCCGGACGAAGGGCTCGCCGCCATAGGCCACCCCATACAGCCGCCGCACCGTCTCCAGGGTAACGCCGGGCCGCAGCCGGGCGTAGATGGTGGAGAGGATCCCCCGGTTGACCGGGAGAAGATGGGGCACGAAGGTGATGGTGGCCCGGGCGCCCGCCAGCCGGGTCAGGGTCTGTTCGATTTCGGGGGTGTGGCGGTGGCTGGCCACCTTATAGGCGGAAAACGCCTCGTTGCAGTCGGGGACGTGGGTGTTCTGGGCCGGCTTACGGCCCGCGCCGGTGGTGCCGGACTTGGCATCCACCACAATGCCCAGGGGTTCCACCGCCCCCTCCCGCAGGGCGGGAGCCAGCCCCAGGGCCACGCTGGTGGGATAGCAGCCGGGATTGCCCACGATATCGGTGGCCTTGATTTCCTCCCGGAACAGCTCCGGCAGACCGTACACCGCCCGCTCATGCAGGGCGGGATATTTGGCCTCGCAGCCGTACCAGCGGGCATACTCCTCCGGATCGTCCAGACGGAAGTCGGCCCCCAGGTCGATGAATTTCTTTCCCGCGGCGGCACAGGCGGCCGCCGTGTCCTGGGACAAGCCGTGGGGCCGGGCGGCGAAAACCACGTCGCTCTTTTCCACCACCGCGTCCGCCCCCTCGCAGGACAGGGA
>CAKTXU010000140.1 GCA_934630995.1 uncultured Eubacteriales bacterium | reverse complement strand
GGAATTCATTATGGATCAGAAAAACATCAAGAAGATCGTGCTGGCCTATTCGGGCGGACTGGACACATCCATCATCATCCCCTGGCTGAAGGAAAACTACAACAACCCCGAGATCATCGCCGTATCCGGTGACGTAGGCCAGAACGACGAGCTGGAGGGGCTGGAGGAGAAGCCGGGCCGCAACACCTTCTGGGCGCCGGAAATTTTGTGGCATGACGGCCGGTTCCACGGCTATTTCAGCTATGTGCGGGGGATCCACAGCGGCTGGGAGGGAGACAGGGTCATCCGCCACTATGTCAGCGCCGATCTGCTCCACTGGACCTATGAAAACGATCTGACGGGGCTGGGCTCCTGCCGGTGCCTGGACGGCTGCGTCCACCCCCTGCCGGGCGGGGGATGGGGGCTCTGGTTCAAGGACGAAATCAGCAACCGCACCGGCTTTGCGGTGGGGGAGAATCTGTCCCATTTCTCGCTGGAGGGCACTATCGATCCCGAGACCCCGCCGCTGGAGGGCTGCGACGTCTTTTTCTGGAAGGGATATTACTGGATGCTGGGGGACGACTGCTATTCCTACAACGGCCAGCGGGTCTACCGTTCGGAGGACGCCCGTTCCTGGACCCGGTGCGATAATATTCTGGCCGAGCCCGGAAACCGTCCCCTGGACGAGAACGTGGCCCACCATCCGGAGGTGGTGGTGAACCCCGATACCGACGAGGCGTATGCCTTCTATTGGGTACTGGCTTATCCCAGCCTGCCCTACAGCTGCAATGAGATTTGCGTTCTTCAGGCCGCCCGTCTGCGCTTCGAGGACGGACAGCTTCGCTGTGACCGGGACGAGGTATTCGCGCTCCGTCTGCCCGGCAGAGATGAAATGTCCTCTTAATTCTTTCATGGGGAACGCCCCTTCCTGCCGCAGCGGGAGGGGGCGTTTTTGGATTTTTGGGATGAAAAGATCGCAACATTGGAGTAGAATGGAAGGGAGAACGGCTGGTATAGTAAAGCTGACGGTAGGTGAGGCCCATGTATGATGTCATCCGGTATATCCACGCGCACATCGAGGAGCGCCTCCTGGCGGAGGACGTGGCGAGGCGGTTTGGGTATTCCAAATGGTATTTTTGCAGCCAGTTTCGGAAATACACCGGTCAGAGCTTCGTCGCCTATGTCCGTCACACCCGGATGCAGATGGCGGCGATAGAAATCCTGGACGGCGTTCGTCCGACCGACGCGGCGCTGGATTTCGGATACGATACCTTGGGCGGCTTCAACAAGGCGTTTTTGTCGGAGTTCGGCTGTCTGCCCCGGGAATTCCGGAAAAGGGCGCAGTGCGCCTATCGCCAATATCTGGAGAGGAGATTTCAGATGGTACAGCTCAGTGATCGCTGTGAATTTCTGCGGCGGGAGGCGGTAGAGATAAACAGTCTGGCCCCCCGTATCCGCGCCCAGCGGCAGGTCCACTTTGTTTTCGGCGTACTGGAGGCCCCCGCGGGCGCGGACAACGGCCTGCTGACGGCCTGCGGCGTGGCGGAGGTGGCACGCCGGGCTCCCGCCCTTATTCAGGAGGACGAATGGCTGGTAGGCTACAATTTCGCGGAGGACGACCCGGCCATTCCCGATACAGCGGAGGGGCGGCGCATATTGGAGGAGGGCGGCTTCACCCCCGCGCAGACCGAGACGTATTTTTCTCGCCGGGACGAGGCCAGGGCTCGTTACGCCTGGGTGGAGGCGACCGGCCTGCCGGAGAAAAACCGGGCGCTTCTGGAGGAATGGGCCGCCATGGGGCGGTGTACCGCCTCCAACCATTCGGTTCTCGGCTATGAACGGGTCTTACGGCTGGGCTTCGAGGGGCTGCTGGCCGAGGTGGAGGCCGCCGGAAACATCGGAGACAGGGGCTTTTACGAGGCGCTGGCCGTTTTGTGCCGCGCTGGCTGTACCCTGGGAGCGCGCTACGCCGCCGAGGCCCGGCGTCTGGCCGGGGACGAGGGGCAGGGCGAGAGGCGGCGCGAAGAGCTTCTGCGCATCGCGGCCTGCTGTGATCAAGTGCCGGCCCGGCCCGCCCGCAGCTTTTATGAGGCGCTGCAGAGTCTGTGGTTCGCCCACATCCTCAACACCTGGGAGGATGGGATCAACGCCAACTCCCTGGGGCGGCTGGATCAGATTCTGTATCCCTACTACAGGAAGGATATAGACGAGGGGCGGCTGACCCGGGAGGAGGCCTTCGAGCTCGTTTGTTGCCTGTGGATTAAGCTCTACCGGGACTACGACGTGCAGCAGTCCTGCGTCGGCGGCTGCGACGCCCAGGGACGGCCGGCGGAAAACGAGCTGTCGGTCATGATGCTGGACGCCACCGAGCAGTTGGATTTCATCCGCTGCCTGTCGGTGCGGTATTCCCGGCAGACCGACCGGGCTTTTCTGAAGCGGGCGATGGAGGTGGTGGGCCATTTGCAGAAGGGGGTCCCCTTTTTCTTCAATGACGATGTGATGATTCCAGCCTTGACCGCCAAAGGCATATCCCTGGAGGACGCCCGGGACTACACCCAAATCGGCTGCGTGGAAACCGTTATCCCCGGCAGGAGCAATCCTCATGCGGTCACGGGGGAGACAAACCTGCTCAAGGCGCTGGAATACGCGCTGGCGAACGGGCGAAGCATGCTGGAGCCCACCCGCTTTCCCGGCGTCCCCACCGGGGATCCGGCCGCGTTTAAACACTATGAGGAGCTCAAGAAGGCGGTTTTTGAGCAGATACGCCATATTCTCGATGTCACCTGCTGTGCCGTGGAACGGCACACCGAGGCGGATATGGTCAATCAGGCCAAGCCCTATAAATCCCTGTTGACCGAGGACTGTGTAAGCCGTGGGCTGGATTTCAACAGCCACGGCGCGCGGTACGACTATTATCAGATAATGCTGGGGGGCATTCCCAATCTGGCCGATTCGCTGATGGCGGTGAAGAAGCTGGTTTTCGAGGAGGAGCGGCTGACGCTGACGGAGCTGCTGTATCAGCTGGAAAACGATTTTCCCGACGAGGCGGTGCGCCTCGATCTGGTCAACAAGGCGCCGAAATTCGGCAACGATATCGACGAGGTGGACGATATCGCCTGTGAAATCACCGATTTCGCCTGCGACGTGCTGGAGGAGCTCTCCGAAAAGTACGGACTGATGTTTCATGCACAGCCCTTTACCTTCCTGTGGATGATCGATCACGGGCGGGAGACGGCGGCCACGCCGGACGGCCGTCATAAAGGGGAGATCATCGCCTACAGCGTATCACCCATGCAGGGCCGGGATTTCAACGGCTTCACCGCCCTGCTCAACTCCATTGCCAAGCTGCCCACCAAACGGGCGCCCGGCACGACCTCAGCCATCGTGGAGGTCGATCCCAAGCTGTTCACCGACGCCAACATCGACCGGTTTGTGGATATTCTGCTGGCCGCATCGGAGCGGGGGCTGTGCAATGTTCAGTTCAACGTCGTCAGCGCGCAGACCCTGCTGGACGCCCAGAAGCACCCGGAGAAATACAATAATCTGGCCGTGCGGGTATCCGGCTTCAGCCAGAAATTCAACCTGCTGGACCGGCGGATGCAGGATCACATCATCGGAAGGACGAAGCACACATGCCTGTGACGGCACCAATTTTCAGCATCACCCGCGGTTCCCTCCACGACGGGCCGGGTGTGCGCACGGTGGCGTATCTCAAGGGCTGCGCCATGGCCTGCCTCTGGTGCCACAATCCCGAGGGCCGGGAGAGCGGGCCCCAGCTGATGATCGACGAGGCGAAATGCATCGGCTGCGGCCGCTGTATCCAGGTCTGCCCGGCGCAGCATTTCCTGGAGAACGGAGCGCTCGTCCACCGCCGGTCCGGCTGTGCCGGCTGCGGACGGTGCGCACGTGCTTGTCCCTCCGGTGCGCTGACCCTTTGCGGGGAGGAACGAACGCCGGAGGATGTGGTCCGGGAACTGGAAAAAGACAGACTCTATTATGAAGCCTCCGGCGGCGGGGTGACCTTTTCAGGCGGGGAATGCCTGCTGCATCCTGCGTTTATGGAGGAGGCGCTCCGCCGCTGCGGAAGGGCGGGGCTTCACACAGCGGTGGAGACTGCGCTGTATGTGCCGTGGAGCAGCGTGGAGGCGGCCATCCCCCATACGGCGCTGTTTCTGGCCGATTGTAAGCTGATGGACGCCGCCGCCCACCGCCGCTATACCGGTGTGGACAACGGACTGATTCTGGAGAACCTGCGCCGGCTGGCCGCCGCGCACGGGAATATTCTGGTCCGTGTGCCGCTGATCCCTACGGTCAACGACGGGGCGGAAAATCTGGAGGCCACCGCCCGGTATATCCACGATATCGGCGGGGGTGTCCGGGGAATCGAACTGCTCCGGTACAATCCCATGGGCGAGGGGAAATACCGCCGCCTGGGGGAGCGGGCCGTCCTGTACGCGGACGGGCCGCAGGACGACGAAGCCATGGAGGGGGCCTGCAACCTGATGAACCGGGTGATAGGCCGGGAGAATTTCGTCTTTTACAGACAATAAACACAGAGAGGGGGTGCTGCATTACTTGGCAGCACCCCCTAATACGTCCGCCGGCTGCCGAAAAGCAGCGTTCTGTGTGCGCGCCGAAAGGACGGCAGAGTTACTTCTTTCTGACAGGAATCCAGATTTCACTGTAATAGTTTTCATCCTGATTCCCGCTGGGATAGTCGGCGATATTGCTGTACATTTCGATGTTGTAGCCGGCGGCTATCTCATACTCCCGGCAATTGGGCAGCCATTCGGAGAATATCTTCCTATTGACGTCCTGCAGGGCGCGCGGCATGGGACCTTTGCAGGCGAATACGGCCCAGGTATGCTTGGGTATGACTCTGGTGACGAAGCCCGCGGGCGTTTCCGCGGACGGGTTGTAGTTGTCGGCAATCAGGTATTCGAATTCATCCGACCCCATGCTCTCGTCGATGCATACGCCGTACATGCCGCATACCACGCCGCCCTTCCCCGATTGATAATGCTCTGTCCAGAATTGCGGGATTTGCGCAGTCGCATCGTCATATTGGAACACCTTCGATGCCCCCATGACAGTAAACGCCTCTTTTTCAGTGATTCTGTAATCCATAAGATAACCGCCTTCCAATGAAAATTTGATTTTAAGCGACGCAAAGGATCGGATCATGGCGCCGTCCCTGCGGACAGCGGTGGGGGTAGCTCCATGGAAACGGGTGAAGGCTTTTGTGAAGCTGTCCGGTGAATCATAGCCGTACTTGACGGCGATATCGATGATTTTTCCATCGGTGGCGACAAGCTCGCTGCCGGCAAGCGTCAGCCTGCGCTGTCTGATGTACTCTCCCACCGTAAACCCGCAGAGCATGGCAAATCCCTTCTGAAAATAAAAGGGAGATACCGGTATCTGCCCGGCGATTGCCTCCATGGTCAGCTCCTCGGTTATATTGTCCTCGATATAGCCGATAGCCTTCCCTATCTCTTCAATCCATCCCACGCTTTTCCTCCCCCTGCCCTCAGCGGACAACCCCAGTGTAATCCTTTTCCTGTCTTTCCGCCCGACTTTTCCTGGTATGTTTTGTCCGGCGCCTAACTTCTAATAGTTGCCGGAACAGTTTATCACAACGCCCGCCGACTTTCCATTCCATTTTTTACCCGGTATAGAGCGGCCGGGGACCGAAAAATCATTCCCGGTCCCCGGC
>CAKTXU010000139.1 GCA_934630995.1 uncultured Eubacteriales bacterium | reverse complement strand
CCGGCTATAACCGCAACGCCTATCTGCTGCACAACAAGGAGGATCTCAACCGCATCATCGACGATAAGCTGGTTGACTACCATTTTCAGCCGATTGTGGATGCCAAAACCGGCGAAGTATTCGCCTATGAGGCCCTGATGCGCTCCCGTGTCGCCACCCTGGCCTCGCCGCAGGAGATTCTGACGCTGGCGCGCTCCCAGTCCAAGCTCTATCAAATCGAACGGCTGACATGGTTTTGTGCGTTGGACAGCTTCGTTCATCAGGAGGGAGCGGCAAACGCGCACTTGTTCATCAATTCGATTGCCAACCAGATACTCACCGCCGACGATATGGAAGCCTTTGAAAAAGAATACGCTCCCTATCTGAGCCGTATCGTCGTGGAGCTGACAGAGGAGGAAAAGCTCAACGAGAGCTTTACCCAGCGCAAGCTGGCCCTTCTTCACAAGTGGAGGGCGGGCGTGGCGCTGGACGACTTCGGCACGGGCTATAACGGCGAAACCACCCTCCTGCTGCTCAAGCCCGATTATGTGAAGGTGGATATGTCCATCGTCCGGCACATCGACATCGATACCGACCGGCAGACGATTTTGCAGAATATTCTGTCCTATGCCGCCGAGCGGGGAATGCGGGTGATCGCCGAGGGTGTGGAAACAGAAGGGGAAATGTCCGCCCTAGTCCGGGCTGGTGTCCACTATCTGCAGGGGTATTATATCGGCGTGCCTGTCCCGCAGCCGTCGCTGCCCGCACCCGCGGTCCGCGCCAGAATCCGCCGGTTGAGCGGAATCGATGCCGTTTGAGTCAGTGATGCTTAAAAGGTTTGGGCCCGGCAAGGCGAATAGCGGATGTCTTTCAAGGTTTTTCAACACAGACGGATACAAATCCTGCCGAAAAGAAGCCGCGGCCGATTCCATCATTGCTTACTTGCATGCAGGAAACAACAGCCCCCTGCCGGTTTATCAGCCTGGACATTTCCTATTTGTTATCTTTGGCCCTCACCACAAAGGTGACACCGATTTCAGCTGAGCGCGCGCCATTTTTTTCACTCAATATTCGCATCAGCTCCGAAGCATTTTCCATCGGTTCAAAAATGATGGTTATCCGTTTTCGGTCCGCATGCGGGAAGTCTTCCCGAAAAGCGCCGGATGTCACATAATGCAGATATTGATCGACTTTCTCTAAGAGCAGTTTCTGGGATTCCGGCGACGCATTGACCGAATCGGGCTTGAGTATATACAAATCCAGCCCGCCGTCTTCCCTTCCTGCCGCCAGATCCACCCCATTCGCGTTGTAGCGCAGCGACGTATATCCTTCCTCATCCATGAGCAGCCCGCCGCTTTCAACAAAGGAATAGTACCGCAGCCACACGGGGTCGGATGTGTCGTGATGCACAAACCCGGGTAATGAAACCGCTGTGTGCGAACCGCCGAACAGCGGCGTCTTGAACAGCAGAACGACGAGAAGCACACCGGCGAGTCCTATCTGGATTCCTGCTATCCAGCGCCGGACGCCGTGGCGGAACGTGTTGGCGCCGTGAGCTTTAGATGTTTTCTGCGGCCTTATCGACCAGTACTCTGCATAGGTACGGGGCGCTAGCGCTTCCAGGCGCCGGCTTTCCTCCGGATTTTCCAGGAACAGAATGTCATGTTCATCGGGCAATTCGTCGTCTGTGCCGTGCTCCCGGCAGTCATCATGTAACCGCCTCACCTCGTCCGCTATCCGTGTGTGATGATAGTCTTCTTCCCATCCGGCAATCAGGGGCAGGATGCGCTGCTCCATCGTCGTACGGGTGAACAGCGGGGAAAATCGGACGAAGAGACGCAGTATGCGCTCGCAATTTCCCCAGTCCGCCAGATAGGGCAACAGCAGCGGGGAATGGAAAATCAGATCCCAGAAATCGGGGGGGAAGGTGCTTTTCCGCCTGCGGAAAAGCTCTTCAAAATATACCGCCACTTCCGTTACCGAGGGAAGCATATCCCCCGGCTCCTTCGGATAAAGGAGAGCGTCCAGCTGCTCCCGATAGATAGGCAGCAGGCAGGGGAAGCGCTGCACACACCAACCGATAACAGGCAGAATTTCCAGGTGCAGAATTAGAAATGGAAAGGGCCGCTCCCCGTGATGCTGCAGCAACAGGGAGAGGAAATGCTTCATGAACAGGGGCGTATCCAGAAAAGCCCCCAACTGCCGGGAGTAAAAGAAGCCGATCCAGAAACCGGGCCAGCACTCACCGCCGTACGCCTCCAGCAGGGCGCGTATATGGTCGAGCATCTTCTTCGCTTCGGCGGTAAGGGGAGGGGCGCTTCCGGCGTCCGCTTCCAGGGGATCGCAGCCGTAGTCCCGGAAGGCCCATTTCCCCAGAAATCGGTTCATAGGATGAGATGGTGCAAACCTCTCCCTCAGTGAATGATAATAGGGCACGAGCTCATGAATAAACGTCGCATAGGAAACCGCCCCGGCATACTTTGACAGGATTCTCAGCGTTTCCAGCACGAACGCGTCATGGCCCATGCAGGTATCCAGCGGCTGGTCGCCGAGCCGGGCTGTCAGCGCGCCGCGCATTGGGCAGTTGCCATAAAACAGCAGAATTTCCGCAAACTGTTTGAGTGCCTCTTCATCCGCACTCATGATCGTGTTTACTTGCGCTGACCGGAATTCCTCGGACTCAAACAGCTCAAAAGCGGGAACCACCTCTCCGGTTTCCGACAATGCCGTTTGCTTGGCGGCCGTCTCATCCTCGCCGTTGCGCCCCGCATATTCCAGAGCCGCCCGATACGCCTCATGCAGGTTCTGAAACCCTTCCGGATCGTCTTCCGGGTGATGGAGCCTCAGCTTTTCAGCATAAGCCCTTTTAATAGCACGGATATCCTTGGTGGGGCTGATGCCGAGCAGTTCCCAAAACATGGACGCGTCACTCCTGTAAACCATCGTCGAACTGGTCCAGTTGATTCAGAACCCGCTGAAACCGCTCCTGGGCCTTTCTGACGTCGGATATATTTTTACTCTCAATAGCTTCGCCAAAGAGGGCCATTTCCGTCACCAGCCGCTCCCGTGCCGGACCCATGAGTTGCATAAACAACCGCTTTGCTGTCTCCATGAGCAGCCGGTTTACAGGCTCATCGCCCGGTGAGAGCTTCAGCTTCTGCATGTCCTCCAATCGTTTTGCGATTTCATCCTCCGACAGGCTTTTATTCTGCACAATAAAGGTATGGGCTTTGCACCCGTTGTTGAGGCAGGTCGCGTCGATTTCCAGAATACCGTTGATGTCGTATGTAAAACGGATGCATATCTGTGCCTCTCCGGCGGGCAGAGGCGGCAATTCCATATGCAAGGATCCCAGCAGAAGATTGCTCTGCGTATCCAGCGCCTCGCCCTGATAAATTTGAATCTGGATATCCTGCTGATTATCGGCAACCGAGGCATATAAATTCTCCCGGCTGATGGGCAAGGAGGAATTGCGCTCGATGATGGGACTCATCAGCTGTGTGTTAATGTCGGGGCCGCGGACGCCTACGCCCAACGTAAAAGGGCAGATATCGGTGAGCACCGTGTCCCGGAAGGCCTCCTGCCGCGCCTTGATACCGCTGACAAGAGCCACGCCCCGGACGACGGCCAAGTCGGGATTCTCATCCGAGACAGGCTCCCTTCCCGTAATATACGCGATATATTTTCGTATCAGCGGCATTTTGGTGGAGCCCCCGATGAGGAGGACGTCCTGGAACTGATCGATGGACCGGCGGCTGTCCCGCAGGGCTTTTTTCATGGTTGCCTTGATTTCTTCGAGAAGCGGCGCGGTGAGGACGGCCAGCTGCTTTTCCGTAAGCATCATGCTGTAGGTATTGCCGTCACGGTGAAACAACAGCATGGTTTCTTCCGCGTCTGTTAGCCCGCGCTTCGCCTTCTCGGCGAGTCCCCGCAGGGAAGCGGTTTCCGGCTCGGACAGATCGGTAAGCTCCGGATGCCGCCGGAGAAATTCCCGGACAATGCACTCGTCGAAATGAATGCCGCCCAGATGGTTGTGGCCCGCTACCGCCAAGATGTCGACGACGTTATCAAACACATCCACCACCGATATGTCCAGCGTTCCTCCGCCCAGGTCGATGACCAGAAACGTACCGTCCAAATTATGGGCATGAGCATACTGCAGTGCGGCTGCGGACGGCTCGTTGACGATCCGTTCCACATGCAGACCCGCCAGCTTGCCGGCGGCCTTTGTCGCGGCCCGCTGGTTGTTGTCGAAATAGGCCGGGACGCTGACGACCGCTTCCGTGACCTCTTCGCCGAGGAACCTTTCGGCGTCCTCCTTTAGCTGCCGGAGCAGCAGCGAGGACAAATCCTCGGCATAAACTGTCCGTCCTCCCAGCTTCCAGGTCTTTCCCGTCCCCATGAACTGCTTGAAATCGGCCACCGTCTCCTGCGGATGGGTCACTAGCCGTTGCCGGGCTATGCTTCCGGCAATAATGGTTCCATCTGTGTCGGCGCCGATCACCGACGGCGTCAAAAATTGCTGCAGGGCGTTGGGGATCAGGCGGACCGTCCCGTCCACACAACAGCCGACCAGGCTATAGGTTGTGCCCAAATCTATACCGATTATCGCCATAAAAATCCCTCTAAATCAAATACACGTATATGGTTATTGTACTATAAAGCCTGGCGCTGCGCAAGCGTTAAGACAGAGAAGGGGGGGACTACTGCGACAGCGGATCGAAAAAGCAGGCGCATTGACCGCCAAAAGGGCGGGGCAACGTCCTGCTTTGCAAAATGGGCATAAATGTAAAATCATCGGCAAAGAAACGGCTGCCGTTAGGAACGCATACGAAATACCGGAAGGGGCGCCTGTGAAAAAGCTGTAGAAAATAGAAAAATACCCTTCCGTATCGCTGTGGCGAGGAACGGATTCTCCGGCGGCACCCGGAGCATGTGACGGCGGGAGTATGAAAAAGAACGCGGATACCGGCCCGGGAACGGCCATATCGCCCCGCGATGGCCGATGTAAATGGTGGCGAGAAGTGCGTATCGTTATGTAATCAGTCGGAAAAATTCCACGTATCGTCAGGGAAGGCTGTCTTCAATGATATCCCGGACATGGATGGGACAGGCGTGGGACCGGATCAGGCGACTGATGATTTTGTCCACAAACGTCTCGCTGGTGGATACGTCTTCAATCAGGCCGAAGCTGTCCTCCTCCTGCGGGAGAGATGCCGAAGCGTCGTCCACCTCATACCGAATACCGTAGGATTTCCTTAAGACGCCGCCGTCCTCAGCCTCCTGATAATTCACCACCTTGTCATACACGATCTTTTTCTTCTGCCCATCGACCACCACTATCGCGGATCTTTTTTCCGATCGCATGTCTGACACTCCTCATTCATCCATAATAATAACAAAAGTATATCAAATATATTTGCGATTTACAATACCACTTTCGTGTATATCCGGTATTGATATCCGCTCAATGCCTGATTTATACGTTCACGGCCTCTTTATCGCTTAAAAAGAACTTGACCAATTGACTTCTGGACGAAATGTTCAGCTTTTTATAGGCATTGGAAACAATCTTCTTCACAGTCCCTTCGGATATGCTGAGCCTATAGGCGATATACCGGTTGGAGCTTCCCGAAGCCACGTGATAGACGACCTCCTTTTCCCGTTTTGACAGCTTATCCTCATAAGCATCCGACAGCTTCAGCGTCTCCGTGGTATTGACACAAG
>CAKTXU010000138.1 GCA_934630995.1 uncultured Eubacteriales bacterium | reverse complement strand
GCGCAAGGATATGCAGCAGGAATTGAAGACTATTCAGAAGAGTCTGGGGATTACCTTTGTCTATGTGACCCACGATCAGGA
This sequence comes from uncultured Eubacteriales bacterium, assembly GCA_934630995.1. GTDB lineage: Bacteria > Bacillota > Clostridia > Oscillospirales > Acutalibacteraceae > CAKTXU01. The sequence goes on along the minus strand of CAKTXU010000138.1, from coordinate 5,663 downwards.
GGAGGCCCTGTCCATGTCGGACACCGTGGTGGTCATGGACAACGGCAAAATCCAGCAAATCGGTACCCCGCAGGACATCTATAATGAGCCGGAGAACGCCTTTGTAGCGGATTTTATCGGGGAGAGCAACATCCTGGACGGCGTCATGCACGAGGACTACCTGGTGGAATTCTTCGGCCGGAAATTCAAATGCGTGGACGCCGGCTTCGCCAAAGAGGAACCGGTCGATGTGGTTATCCGTCCGGAAGATATCGATATCGTCGAGCCGGAGCAGGGGCATTTGCAGGGCCGTGTCACCAGCAATACCTTCAAAGGGGTGCATTTTGAAACCATTGTTGACTTCAAAGGCTTCAAATGGATGATTCAGACCACGGATTATTATGAGGTGGGGCGGCTTATCGGCATTGTCCTCAATCCGGAGGATATCCATATCATGAAGAAATCCGCTTATTCCGGGATGTTTGGCGACTACAGCTCCTATTCCGAGGAGTTTGACGAGATGGCGGATCCGTGGGTGGACCTGGTCCACGAGGAAAGCGAGGAATCGCTGTCATGATGAAGTCGAAATCCGCCTCCGCGCCCTTTGCAGTCTGGATGCTTCTGTTCACTATCGTTCCACTGGGGGTGGTGCTGTGGTTTGCCCTGACAGACAAGAACGGTCAGTTTACCATAGATAACATCCTTGCCATTGGGGATCATATCAACACGTTTATTTTGTCTATCGGCCTGGGAGCAGTGGCAACCGTCATCTGCCTGATTCTCGCCTATCCGCTGGCCTACAGCATTTCCCGCGCCACGGCCCGGGTTCAGCAGACCATGGTGATGATCATTATGCTGCCCATGTGGATGAATTTTCTTCTGCGCACCTACGCGTGGATGTCAATCCTGGAAAAGAACGGTTTTATCAACCAATTTCTGCGGCTTATCGGTCTGCTGAAGCCGGGAGAGTCTATTCCCATGATCAATACGAGCGGCGCGGTGGTGCTGGGTATGGTATACAACTTTCTGCCCTTTATGGTGTTGCCCCTGTATTCGGTCATGGCTAAACTGGATAACCGGATTATCGAGGCAGCACAGGATTTGGGCTCCAATGCCTGGCAGGTCTTCCGCCGAATTGTGCTACCTCTGTCGGTGCCTGGTATACTCAGCGGCATCACCATGGTGTTTGTTCCAGCCGTCAGTACCTTTGTCATCACCAAACTTTTGGGCGGCAGTAAAAATCAGATGATCGGCGATACCATAGAAACCATGTTTATCGGCCAAGCGCAGAATTACAATGTGGGAGCGGCTCTGTCTCTGGTGTTGATGGTGCTTATACTGTTGTGTATGGCGTTTATGAGTATGGTGGATAAGGACGACGAGGAGACAGGGGGGCTGTATGTATGAAAACCCTGTCGCGTATTTATAATATCCTGATTTTTATCTTTTTGTATGCGCCGATTGCTGTATTGATCTTCTTCTCCTTCAACAGCTCCCGCAGCCGGGTCAAATTTACCGGGTTCAGCCTTCAGTGGTATGCGGAGCTGTTCCGGGACAAGGAAATCCTCAGCGCCTTGTGGGTGACCGTCAGCGTGGCCTTAATTGCCACGGCGGTGGCCACCGTCATCGGCACGGCGGCGGCGGTTGGTATCCATGGAATGAACCGGAAGCTGAAAAAGGTCTTTTTGGCGGTCAACAATATTCCCATGGTCAATCCGGAGATAGTGACGGGCATCTCCATGATGCTGCTTTTCGCCTTTATTTATAATACCACCGGCCTGCTCCAGCGGGGCTATGCCACCCTGGTGATTTCTCACGTCACCTTCTGTATCCCGTATGTGGTGTTGCAGGTGATGCCGAAGTTGCGTCAAATCAATAAGCATATGTATGAGGCGGCGCTGGATTTGGGATGTCGGCCATTTCCCGCTTTTATGCGGGTGATGCTTCCGGAAATCATGCCGGGGGTCGTAACCGGGGCACTGATGGCCTTCACCATGTCGCTGGACGATTTCGTCATCAGCCTATTCAACTCGGGGGCGACGGCTCAAAATCTGTCGGTAGCGATATACGCCATGGTCAAGCGGCGGGTGACCCCGGAAATAAATGCTTTGTCCACCCTGATGTTCGGCGCCGTTCTATTGATGCTGATTCTGGTCAATGTCATGCAGATTCGGGATCAGTCAAAACAGTCGAAGCGCAAGGTTGTCTGACCGCGTTTCAATATTATATTTTGTAAGGGAGATAGGTAGTTGAAAAAAGCGTTGGTATTTTTGGTGTCTGTTTTGTTGGCCGCCTCTATGGCCGCCTGTTCGAGCGCCGGCGGAGAAACCGGGGCGGGGGACTGGAGGAGCGAATCGGCGGCTGAGAGTACCGGAGTGACCCTTAACGTCTATAATTGGGGCGAGTACATCGACGACAGCGATTTTATGGTCAACGATGCTTTTACCCATACCACCGGCATCAAGGTCAATTACCGCGTATTTACAGACAATGAAAGTATGTATGCTATTCTCAAATCCGGAACCGAATATGACGTGATTTTCCCCTCCGATTATATGGTGGGGAAGATGATCAAGGAGGGGATGCTGGCAAAGCTGAATTTCGAAAATATCCCCAATTTTAAATTTATCGACGAAACCTTGAAAAATCCCGACTATGATCCCACCAATGCGTATTCCGTTCCCTATACCTGGGGGACGGTGGGGATTTTCTACAATTCCAAGTTTGTCGATGAAGCCGATTTGGAGCAGGGATGGGATTTGCTCTGGGATAAAAAATACGAGGGCAATATTTTTATGTTCGACAATCCCCGCGACGCCTTTGGAATTGCGCTGAAAAAGCTGGGCTATTCCATGAATACCACCAACGAGAGCGAATGGGAGGCCGCCTATCAGGAGCTGCTTAAGCAGAAGCCGCTGCTGCAGCAGTATGTCATGGACCAAGTTTACGATAAGATGATCAACGAGGAAGGCTATATCGCTCCCTATTACTCCGGTGACGGCATCATCATGATGGATCCTGACGAGGGTAATACCGATATCAAATACTTTGTGCCCAAGGAAGGAACCAACCGCTTTGTGGACGCCGTTTGCGTCACCACCGCTTCCGCCCATAAGACGGAGGCTGAAAAATATATCAATTTCCTTTGCCGTACGGAGGTGGCTAAGGCCAACGCTGAGGCTATCGGCTATTCCACACCACATACGGAAGCGCGCAAGCTGTTGGATCCAGAGGTGGGGGAGAATCCAATTTTCTATCCGTCGGAGGACATACTGAATAACACAGAGGTGTTCGACACTCTGCCGGACAATATCAATGAGTTGCAGGACTCCCTGTGGATTAAGCTGAAATCCAATTAACAAAGGCTTAAACGGCTTTGTGTTAAGGAAAACGATTGCGGGAAATCGAAAATTTTTCGATTTCCCGCATTTTCTATTGACAGATAAAGGGTTTTGTGCTTTAATCATACCAAACCTATAGGAAATACATCCATATGAAAGGAGCCCCCTATGTCAGAGAGAAATTGGCGATTTGAAACCTTACAGATTCATGCCGGACAGGAACAGGCGGATCCTGCTACCGGGGCTCGAGCGGTGCCGATTTACCAGACCACCTCCTATGTGTTCGAAAATGCTTCCCAGGCGGCCGGGCGCTTCGAGCTCAAGGAGAGCGGCTATATGTATACCCGGCTGTCCAATCCGACGACGGATGTATTCGAACAGCGAGTGGCGGCGCTGGAGGGGGGCGCCGGTGCCCTGGCTACAGCTTCTGGAGCCGCGGCCATTACCTATGCTGTGCAGAATATCGCGGGTGTGGGAGATCATGTGGTTTCGTCCAGCGCTTTGTATGGCGGTACCTACAATTTATTCGCCCATACCTTCCGTCAGTTCGGGATCGAAACCACCTTCGTATCCCCCATGGCTCCGGAAGGGTTTGAAAAAGCCATACGCTCCAATACCAAAGCCATCTATGTGGAATCTCTGGGAAATCCGCATGCCGATATAGTGGATATTGAAGCGCTGGCAAAGCTGGCCCATCGCCACGGTATACCGCTCTTGGTGGACAACACCTTCGCCACCCCCTATTTGCTGCGGCCTATCGAATACGGCGCGGATATTGTAATCCACTCTGCCACGAAATTTTTAGGCGGACACGGTACCTCCCTGGGCGGGGTGGTGGTGGACAGCGGCCGGTTTAATTGGAAGGCATCCGGACGCTTCCCCGGCCTGACCGATCCGGATGACAGTTATCACGGGCTGCGCTTCTCCGAGGCCGGCGGGGCGATAGCCTATCTTTTGAAAATGCGTGCTACCCTGCTGCGGGATACCGGCGCGGTTCTGAGCCCCTTCAATGCTTTTCTGCTTTTGCAAGGACTGGAGACCCTCTCGCTTCGCGTGGAACGTCATGTGGAAAACACAATGAAGGTGCTGGAATTTCTTTCCGGGCATCCGGCTGTGGAGAAAATACATCATCCCGCACAACAGGATAGTCCTTATCATGATCTGTATGAGAGGTATTATCCCCAAGGTGCCGGCTCTATCTTTTCCGTGGAAATCAAAGGCGGGGCGCCCAAGGCGCAGGCCTTTGTGGAGCGGCTGAAATTATTTTCCATGCTGGCTAATGTGGCGGATGTCAAGTCCCTTGTCATCCATCCCGCCAGCACCACCCATTCTCAGATGGGGGAGGAGGAGCTGCTCGCCTGCGGCATCACCCAAGGCACTGTGCGCCTCTCCATCGGCACGGAGCATGCAGTCGATATTCTCGACGATCTTCGTCAGGCGCTGGATGGTATCCTGTAAAGTGGAAAGAATGATGGTAACGACTGATTGAAAGGATTGAAGGACATTGGCAAAAATCGCGTCTAAATTAACCGATCTTATTGGGGGCACGCCCTTGCTTGAGTTAAATAATTACGCTGCGGAACAGAAGGCGACGGCACACATTATCGCTAAACTGGAGTACTTTAATCCCCTTTCCTCCGTCAAGGACAGAGTAGGATACGCCATTATTGAGGACGGAGAGCAGCGCGGACTCATCCACAAGGGCACGGTGATTATTGAAGCCACCAGCGGCAACACCGGAATCGGCCTTGCCTTTGTGGCTGCGGCCAAAGGTTATCGGCTGATTCTGACCATGCCGGATACCATGAGCATGGAGCGACGCAGTCTGCTTGCGGCGTTGGGAGCCGAGCTGGTGCTGACTCCCGGCGCTCAGGGAATGAAGGGAGCTATCGCCAAGGCGGAAGAGTTGGCCGCCACTTTGCCGGATACCTTTGTGGCCCATCAGTTCGAAAACCCAGCCAATCCGGCGATACACCGGCGGACCACGGCCCTAGAAATATGGAATGACACCGACGGCGGGGTGGATATCTTTGTGTCGGGTATCGGATCGGGCGGAACTATTACCGGTGTAGGTGAAGTACTCAAGGAGAAAAAGCCGGGGCTCCGTGTCGTCGCGGTAGAGCCTTCGGATTCTCCGGTACTGTCCGGCGGTAAAGCGGGGCCGCATAAGCTCCAGGGAATTGGTGCCGGGTTTGTTCCATCAATTCTTAACACCAAGGTATACGACGAAATCGTCCAGGTCACCGCACAGGAGGCCTTTGATGCCGCCCGCTGTGTAGCCAGAACCGAGGGACTTTTGGTAGGCATTTCCAGCGGCGCGGCTGGTCATGCCGCTACTGTTCT
>CAKTXU010000137.1 GCA_934630995.1 uncultured Eubacteriales bacterium | reverse complement strand
CGCCGTCAAGGGTTTTGATGAGCCGGAGCTCCTTGATATCGCGGGACACCGTGGCCTGTGTGACGTCGAACCCGGCGTCCTTCAGCCATTTGAGGAGCTCCTCCTGTGTGTCCACCGGGTTGTTGTGGATGATCTCCAGTATCTTCGCGTGCCTCTTCGTCTTCACAGCCTTACCACACCTTTCTGCCGGTATTGTGTCGGTTCCCGCCGCCTCAGCGCCGGTTCATCAGCTTCTGACTCAAAACCCCGTAAAAGGAGGTGTGTTTGATTTTTATCAGGCAGGCGTCGGTGGAAGAACGGGAAACAGTGACCACATCGTCCTCCCCGATTTCCAGGCCCTCTTCCCCATCCACCATTAAATACGCCGGCGAGCTGCCGGAGGCGCGCACCGTCAGACAGGACCGCTCATGAAAAATATAGGAGCGGGAAAAAAGGGAATGGGGACAGATGGGCGTCAGCAGCAGGGCATTGAGATCCGGATCGATCACCGGACCGCCCGCCGATAAGGAATAGGCGGTGGAGCCGGTGGGCGTCGCCAGGATCACCCCGTCCGCATGATAGGCGACCACCGGCTCTCCGTGATTTTCCACCTCGATCGCAATCATCCGGGACAGAGCCCCCCGGGAGATCACCGCTTCATTGAGGGCGCTGAAACGGCTATCCTTCTCTCCAGATCGAACCAGGATATCCAACAGCATGCGGCGCTCCAAATCGAACCGTCCCTCTATGACCGCAGGGAGCTTGTCGAGCTCGTCAAGCTCCAGCCCCGCCATAAAGCCCAGATGTCCGCAGTTGACGCCCAGCACGGGCTTGCCGAAACGGGCCGCCCGCTTGGCGGTATGGATAATGGTGCCGTCCCCTCCCAGCGCGATGGCGATATCGCATTCCCTGAGGATATCGTCCGCACCGGAGGGAGGAAATTCCCCGCCGGCGGGCAGAAGCACCTCCGCTCCCAAGCCCTGCAGGGCAGCGCAGACCGGCTCGACAGCGGCCGGAACGCCGGTCGCTTTCGCATTGGAGATCAGCGCAACACGCATAAGCCACTCAAACCTTCCTGCTCAGTCCCGCTTTCCCAGCAGAACCGCGTGGGATTCCTCCACCAATTGCCGGACGGAGGGACGGCAGCGGCTCTCGCCGCCGAAAACGGCCGCCGCCAAATACTCGATATTTCCCTCCCCGCCGGTGACGGGGGAATAGGTCAAAGCTCGCAGGCCCAGCCCGGCACCGGGCAAAAAGGCGACAAAACGCTCCAGCACGGCCCGATGGCTGTGGGCGTCACGGACCACGCCGCGCTTGCCCACCGCCTCCCGCCCGGCCTCAAACTGAGGCTTGACGAGAATCACGACCGATGCGCCGGGGGCAAGCCAGGGCCGAACCCAGGGCCAAATCTTCTCTATTGATATAAATGATACATCAATTGAACAGAATTGTACAGAGGCCGGGGCCAGAATCCGGCCGATTTTTTCTTCGTCCCGGATATCCGTGCCCTCCAGATTGATCACACGGGGATCCGCGCACAGCGAATCGTGGAGCTGGCCGTGGCCCACATCCAGGGCGATCACCCTGTTCGCGCCGTTTTGGAGCATGCAATCGGTGAAGCCTCCGGTAGAAGCCCCTACATCCAGACACAGCCGCCCCGCAGGAGACAGACCGGACAGCTGGAGCGCTTTCTCCAGCTTCAGGCCGCCGCGGCTCACATGGCGGGGCGCCCCCTCCGCCGCGCAGGCCACCTCGTCCCCCGCCCCGACGAAAAAGGCGGGTTTATTGACCGGACGGCCGTTGACCGTCACAAGGCCGGCACGAATGAGTGCCTTGGCCTTCTCCCGCCCGGAGGCCAGGGAGCGCTTCACCAGGACGGCATCCAGGCGCTCCTGACTATCCGGGCGATTCCTCTCGTTTATTTCCATACAGTCCTCCATCGAGCGCGCGGCGGACAGCGCCGGCCATGCTGTCGGCATCCAGGCCGCAGCGGCGCAGGCCGCTCTCCGTGGTACAAGCCGGGAGAAACTCTCCGATGGCGTGAATCTCATACACACCGAAATATCGATTCTCCATCAGCCGGGCCCCGAAATGCTCGGCAACCCCGCCCTTGGCGCCCTCCTCGAAAAAGAGCACGCGGGTATAGCCCATGGCCAGGGTGACGCTCTCCGGATCCAGGGGATGGATGCGGTTGAGCTTGAGTACCGACAGACGGATTCCCTCCTCCGCCAGCCTTTCCGCGGCGGTCATGGCGTTGCCGAACAGCCGCCCATAGGTTACCAGCAGAATCCGGGCGCCTGCGGCGTGGTAAAGGGTATAGGGCTTGTAATCCGGCTCCACACCGGAGGGACACGGCAGCTCCCCTCCCTTGGGATACCGCACCACGGCGATGCCGTCCACATCATAGATGGCCTGCTTGAGATGAATCTCCAGTTCCCTGAAGCTGGCGGGAGAATAAATCGTCACGCCCGGAATAGTGGTCAGAAAGGGCACATCGAAAATCCCCTGATGAGTTTCGCCGTCGTCGGGGACCACCCCCGCCCGATCCACCGCCAGCACGATATGGCTGCCGATGATGGCGGTGTCGTTGAGCAGCTGATCATAGCACCGCTGCAAAAAGGTGGCATAAACGGCAAACACAGGAAGCATCCCGTTCTGAGCCAGGCCGGAGGCAAAAGTGACGGCGTGTTCCTCCGCGATGCCCACATCGAAAAAACGGCTGGGAAACTGATCGGAGAAATCCGACAAACAGGTGCCGCTTTTCATGGCCGCCGTAATGGCGCAGATTTGCTCGTTGCTGTGCGCCAGGGCACAAATCGATTCCCCGAATACGGAGGAAAAGCTTTTTCCCGAGGAGGGGGTGCGGCCGGTTTCGATATCGAAGCCGGTGACGCCGTGATAGACATCGGGGCTCTGCATGGCGTAGTCATAGCCCCGTCCCTTGATGGTTTCCACATGGAGCAAGACCGGGCGGCTGATGTTCTTCGCGGATTCCATGGCCCGGATGAGATCGTGAAGATTGTGGCCGTTGACCGGGCCCAGATAATAAAAGCCCATCTCCTCGAACAGGGTACTGTTGTGATATATCATATTTTTCAGCTTGGTCTTAATGCCCAGCAGCAGCGTATACAGCGGACGGCCGATCAGGGGCACATGGGACATGAATTTCCCAAAGCCGTTTTTGAATTTGACATAACGGGGACGGGACCGCAGATTCGCCAGATGGCGAGCTACAAATCCTACGTTTCGGCTGATGGACATGCGGTTGTCGTTGAGAATGACAATCAGCCGATCCTTGCTGCGCCCGGCGTTGCTCAGGCCCTCGTAGGCGAGCCCTCCCGTCAGGGCGCCGTCTCCCAGCACCGCCACCACATAGCCGTCATCCCCCGACAGGGCCTTAGCCTTGGCCAGGCCGTTGGCGGCGGAAACCGCCGTACTGCTGTGGCCGACGATAAAGGAGTCGTATTCACTCTCGTCCGGGCGGGGGAATCCGGACAGGCCGTCCTCCTGCCGGAGAGTATCAAAGCGCCCGGCGCGGCCGGTCAGCAGCTTGTGCACATAGCACTGGTGGCCCACATCCCACACAATCTGGTCGTGGGGCAGATCAAAGGTCTTGTGCAGCGCCACCGTCAGTTCCACCACCCCCAGGTTGGAGGACAGATGGCCGCCGGTTTTGGACACGGTATTTATCAATGTCTCCCGCAGCTCGCCGCAAAGCTTTTCCAGCTCCGGCAGCTTCAGCGGCTTCACGTCTGCCGGCGACGATATATGCGGCAGATAGAATTCACTCTGGTTTTCCGGCATAATCAGGCCTCGCTTTACCGCTCAATTTTCCTCAAAGCGAATTTGAACAATCCCCGCGGCCGTCCAGCAGAACGCGAAGCCCTGCTACCCGGCCAAGACGTATTCAGCAAAATCGCTCTAGGCGGGAATCAGCACCCCCACCAGAATGCCCAGCAGGACGCCGCCGAGCACCTGCAGAGGCGTATGTCCGATGAACTCCTTCAGCTCTATTTCATCATATTCTTTGTCGGGGATGCCGTCCCCGTCGATATCGGCGTTCTGCGTTTCCAACTGATTGAGGTATTTGTTGAGCAGGCGGGCGTGCTCCCCGGCCTCCCGCCGCACGCCCATGGCGTCGTACATCGTCACAAAGGCGAACATAACGGACAGGGCGAAGACCGGCGAAGTGACCCCGTCAAAACGAGCCAGGGACACGGTGAGGGCGCAAACCATCGCGGAATGGGCGCTGGGCATACCGCCCGCCCCCCACAGCCGTTCCGGACTCAGCTTTTTCGTCATAGCCAAGGTGATGATCACCTTGAAAACCTGCGCCAGCAGCCAGGCCAGGCAGGCCGCAAATAATACCCTGTTTTTAAAGAATCCCTCAATCAGAGCCATTTCGAGCCTCCGCCTTTCCTTTTTGGGCTGCTCAACCATCCTGACGGCCCATCCGGGCCGGGAATTGTATGGGATGCCGCGAGATAAACGCTGCGGTCCTTCATACAAAATGGGGATTTCCGGGCAACATGCAAATCAACGACAGGGGATTATTAAGCCCGGAACTGTCGGAGAATATCCACCGACGGTATTATACATTATTTTTTCCGTTCCAGCAAGGCCATGGCCAAATGCCGCAGCTCCTCCGCCTCGGCGCCGAATGCGTCCAAAGCGCCGACAGCCTCCGCCGTCCGCCGGGAAGCCAGTTCCCGGGCCCCCTCCAGCCCCAGCAGGGACACATAGGTGACCTTTTCATTGATCTCGTCGCTGCCCGCCGGCTTCCCCAGTTCCTCCGCCGTCGAAGTGGCGTCGAGCATGTCGTCCACAATCTGGAAGGAAAGCCCCAGCCCCCGGCCAAAACGCCGGGCGGGCTCTATAGCCTCCTGCTTTCCCGCCAGCACCGCGCCCATCTCACAGGCCGCCATGATGAGAGCGGCTGTTTTGCCGTCCTGCAGCGCCTCCAAGGTTTCCAGGGAAATGGCCTTTCCCTCACTCTGCAAATCGATGACCTGTCCGCCGACCATGCCCCGGATGCCGGAGGCGTCCGCCAAGACAAAGGCAGCCTGTAAAACGGCGGCAGGCGGCAGAGACGCCGTCTCATCCGGCCGCAGCATGGTTTCAAAGGCGCGATTGAGCAGGGCGTCTCCCGCCAACAGGGCCATATCCTCGCCATAGGCCGCATGAACCGACGGCTTGCCCCGGCGCAAAGGACTGTTGTCCATACAGGGCAGATCGTCGTGCACCAGCGAATAGGAGTGGATCATCTCCAGGGCACAGGCAAAGGGCAGCGCCGATTCCGCCTGCCCGCCGCACAGGCGGCAGAACTCCAGAAGCAGCACCGGCCTCAGACGTTTTCCCCCCGCCGCACAGGCGTAGGACATGGCGTCGATCACGGTGGCGCACAGCCCTCCCTTCTTGGGTAAAAACCGGGGCAAGGCCTCTTCTATGGCCGACAGATGCCCGCTCAGCCGGGGACCGTATAGCTCGCTCATCGTTCAGACACGCGCCTTTCTCATTCCACTTCTCCGCCTGCCGCTGCAGCGGGAGATACCGTCGGTTCGGCGGGAGAATCGCCGGCCGGCGCCGGTTCCTCCGGCCCCGCGGTCAGCTTCATGATTTTCTGCTCCGCGTTTTTCAGAGCCTTGGAGCAATAGGCGGTGAGCTTGGTGCCTTCTACGAAGAGCTTCAGAGACTCGTCCAGGCTGCAGCGTCCGCCCTCCAGCAGCCCGACGATCTGTTCGAGCCGCGTCATCGCCTTTTCAAACGTCCATTCTTTTGATTCCGTGGTCATGGATTGTCCTCCCCCATTCCGGTCATTCGTCCGC
>CAKTXU010000136.1 GCA_934630995.1 uncultured Eubacteriales bacterium | reverse complement strand
ACGGAGCCCCAGGCGGAGTACATGCGGTGGCCCAAGGCGCAACAGGATGATGCCAAGGATGTCGGCGGCTTCGTTGGCGGAACCCTGACGGGGGAGCGCCGGAAGGCGGGTTGTGTGGCCGGCAGAGACGTGGTCACCCTGGATCTGGACGCAGTAACGGCAGGAGGGACGGAGGACATCCTGCGGCGCGTGGCGGCCCTTGGATGCGGGTATGCCATCTACTCCACCAGAAAACATAATGAGGCTGCACCGAGGCTGCGTGTGGTTATGCCTCTGGCCCGGACAGCGACGGCCGACGAATATGAACCCCTTGCCCGGCGGTTGGCGTGGTGTCTGGAGCCCTCCATGCAGCCCTTTGACCCCTCTACCTTTGAGGCGACACGGCTGATGTATTGGCCCTCCTGCAGCGCTGACGCACCCTATATTTTCGCCTGCGAGGATAAGCCACTGTTGGACGTGGACGGAGTGCTGGCCCAATATGCGGACTGGCGGGACATGGCGCAGTGGCCGCAGGTACCGGGCGCCGTCGAACGCCGGGCCCGCTACGCGGAGAAGCAGGAAGATCCAACGACAAAGCACGGCGTGGTGGGCGCCTTCTGCCGGGTATACGACGTCTACAGGGCTATCGCGGAGCTGATCCCCGGCGAGTATGTACCATGCGATATCGGCGACGGCAACAGGCTGACTTTCACCGGCGGCAGTACCACCGGCGGAGCAGTGGTATACGACAATGGTAAATTCCTGTTTTCTCACCATGCCACCGACCCCGCCAGCGGGAAGCTATGTAACGCCTTCGACCTGGTTCGGCTGCATAAGTTTGGTGGACTGGACGATGAGGCTAAGCCGGACACGCCGGTCAATAAGTTGCCGTCCTTCGTGGCCATGACCCGTTTTGCACTGGACAACGAAGAGGTGTCGACCACTCTCGGCGCCGAACGGTATGAGGAGGCCACGGCGGAGTTCTCCGAGGTTGCGGACGCCACCGGGACAAAGGCCGAGGGGGACAACAGCTGGATCAGTAAGCTCAAGCTGGGACCCGGCGGCGGATTCGACAAGACGATTGACAATATATGGACGATTCTGGAACACGACCCTCTGCTGCGCGGCAAGTTCGCGCTGAATGAGTTCGCCGTCCGCGGCGAAGTGTTCGGGGCCTTGCCATGGGATCAATCTCCAAAGCGGCGGGCGTGGGAGGATAACGACAACTACGGGCTGTATTGGTACATAGAGAAAGTATACGGCATTACTGGCAACGATAAAATCAATGGCGCCCTGTCCCTCCACAGCAAAAGGCACAGTTTCAATGAGGTACGGGACTACCTGACCGGACTGACCTGGGACGGCAATCCGCGACTTGACACCCTGTTTATCGACTACCTGGGCGCCGCCGACACGGATTATACCCGGGCGGTCACCCGCAAGGCAATGACGGCAGCCGTGGCCCGCGCCATGGCACCGGGGACCAAGTTTGATGTCATGACGGTGGTCACCGGCCCGCAGGGGATCGGCAAAAGCACCCTTTTCCGCATCATGTCCAAGGGGTGGTTCTCCGATAGCTTGCGGACATTTGAAGGCAAGGAGGCCAGCGAGCTCATCCAGGGCGTTTGGATCGTCGAGGTTGGGGAGCTGGGCGCCATGCGGCGGGACGACGTCAACCACATTAAGCAGTTTTTGAGCCAGCAGACCGACCGTTACCGGGCAGCCTACGCCCGCAACGTCAAGGAGTGCCCCCGCTGCTGCGTGTTTTTCGGGACCTCCAACGACACCGAGTACCTGCGAGATAAAACCGGGAACCGGCGGTTCTGGCCGGTGGACGTCTCACAGGAGCCGCGGAAAAGCGTGTTCACCGAACTGGGGCCGGAGGTTGACCAAATATGGGCCGAGGCGGTCGCCTGCTGGCGGCTGGGGGAACCCTTATATTTGACAGGCGAACTCGAAGCGCGGGCACGGCAGGAACAGGAGGAGCACCGGGAGAGCTCCCCGCAGGAGGGGATCATCCTGGACTTCCTCGAGCAGCAAATCCCCCAAGACTGGAGCCGCTGGAATGTTCAAAGGAGGATGGCTTACTGGGCGGGCGGCGTCGCGTCAGACGGATTAGATCTTGTAGACCGGGACCGGGTGTGCGCCGTGGAGATTTGGGTGGAGGCGCTGGGCAATGATCAACGATTCATCCGGCGGCAGGACGTGATGGAGATCAATTCCTTCCTCGCCTCCCTGCCCGCGTGGGAGCGGATGGGTGGGCCCGCAAAGTTTGGATGCTGGAAATTACAACGCGGTTTTCAAAGGAGGAGGAGTCACATAGCTCGCTACAATGAGAGGTGCAATGATGTAGCCTATAACGGGTAGGTTTACAATGATTTTTCAATGTAGCGGGGATGTAACAGGGGCATGTAATCCGAAAAATTGAGTAGTCATGCGGCCTAAGGCTATATTGTATACAAAGGTTACATTCTTTTCTAAATGATTTATAAATAGGTACTTTATATATATACCTAATTTACCTAAATTACCTAAAACGCCTAATTACAGGTCATATACGCGTATATAGGGAACTTCGTAAAACGGGAGAGAGGCGCAAAAAAAATGAGCGATTTGCCTAGTTGTGCATTATGGCTGCGAGAATATCTTTCTTCTGGGCTGTGCGTCCATTGCGACGATGTCAGGGAGGCCGCCCGAAAGGCGGAATATACTTGGCGGGAACTTAAAGACGCCCGTCACGAAATTTGGGTGAATACATGGCGCCAGATAGACGGGGGCATCTCAAATCATTTTTGGTATTTGGAGGTTTGAGCATGACGCAAAATTTGGAAAGTGAGAAAACCGTGGAGGCCTACCTTCGGGACCGGATGCGGTCGCTTGGAGGGAAGGCATATAAGTGGGTGTCCCCCGGGAATGACGGAGTGCCGGACAGGATATGCGTTTTCCCTGGAGGGCAAAAGGAACTGGTGGAGACCAAAGGCAAAGGCGGCCGACTGACCCCTTCCCAGCAGAAGCGCTTCTCGGAATTGGTCCGGATGGGCAGTCGGGTCTGGGTACTATGGTCCAGGGAGCAGGTGGATATCTTCATCGACTTTATCGGGGGAGGGAATGATCGATATGCAATTTATCCCTCATCCGTATCAAGCCTACTGTATCGACCGCCTGTTGACTGATCCGGCCATGGGGCTGTTTTTGGATATGGGGCTGGGGAAGACGGTTATCACTCTGTCTGCGGTCAAGGAACTGCAGTATAACCGTTTTGCGGTCGGCCGGGTGCTGATCATCGCCCCCAAAAAAGTAGCCGAGGCGACGTGGCAGAAGGAGGCGGCCAAGTGGGACCACTTGAAGGGACTGCGCTTTGCATCGGCGCTGGGCAGCGTCCAAAAGCGCATCCGGGCGCTGAACACGCCGGCGGACATCTGGATTATCAACCGGGAAAATGTGTCATGGCTGGTGGAGTATTACCGGAACGCATGGCCGTTTGACATGGTGGTGATCGACGAGAGCAGCAGTTTTAAAAGCCACCAGGCGAAACGATTTAAGGCTTTGACCTGGGTGCGTCACAGCATCAGGCGGATGGTGCTGCTGACCGGTACCCCGGCACCCAATGGGCTGCTGGATCTTTGGGCGCAGGTCTACCTTCTCGATGAGGGAGAGAGGCTGGGCAAAAAGATTACGCAGTTTCGGGAGCGTTATTTTGAGCCTGATCAGCGGGGGAGGGATATGGTTTACAGCTACGCGCCGAAGCCGGGGGCCGACAACGCCATCCGGCAGCTGATCGGCGACATCTGCGTGAGTATGAAAGCGGAGGACTACATCAGCCTACCGGACTGCGTGTACAACGACATTCCGGTGGTGCTGGATGGCAAAGCCGTGGCGTTGTATAAAAAGCTGGAAACCGAGATGCTGCTGCAGGTGGACTCTTCTACCATCGACGCCGGCAGCGCGGCTGTACTGACCAATAAGCTCCTGCAGCTGTGTAATGGGGCTGTATACGACGATCAGCGGGAACCGATAGAGGTCCATCGGTGTAAAATCGAGGCCTTCATGGAGACGGTGGAAGCCCTGCAGGGGCAGCCGGTTCTGGCATTTTACAATTTCCAGCATGACCGGGCACGGCTGGAGGCGGCACTGGCGGAAACAAATCTGCGCGTAAGGCTGTTGACCGGCCCCGCGGACGAGGCCGCCTGGAACAGTCGTGAGGTGGACGTCCTTCTGGCCCATCCGGCCTCCTGCGCTTACGGGTTGAACCTGCAAGCTGGCGGGAATCATGTGATCTGGTTCGGGTTGAACTGGAGCCTGGAGCTGTACCAGCAGGCCAATAAGCGCCTGCACCGGCAGGGACAGACCGAGAAGGTAATCATCCACCATCTAGTGGCGCAGGGGGGTGTGGACGAGGACGTCGTGGCAGCCTTGCAGGATAAAGGCGATACCCAGGAGGGCCTGATGCAGGCATTGAAAGCCCGCATCGGTAGAGTGAAGAATTTAAATCGGGGAGCCGAAATCTATGACGCACGCTGAATATTACCGCGCGGAAAGGATGGAGTCGAATGGAATTACCGACGATAACATATAGCCAGCTACTGTTATATGACCCGTGCTGGTCACACAGCGCGGCCGGGCGCAAGAGGCTACAGTATTACTCAAACAAGCTGGGCGGCAAGGCCAACGCATTGGACATACTGAGGCTGCGCCGAGTGCCTGCCGGTGACAGGTTGTGGGTGGTACTGAGAGAGGATTTAATCCCAGCAAAACTGCTGCACGAGTTTGGCTGCTGGTGCGCCGACGAGGCGCTAAAACTCATCGACAACCCAGACCCGCGCAGCGTGGAGGCAGTGAGGGCAAAACGCCAATGGCTGCGAGGAGAGATAACGGACGCCGCACTCGAGCGCGCACGGGCCGCCGCATGGGTCGCCGTATGGGTCGCACGGGCAGCCGCATGGGCCGCGCAGGACGCCGCATGGGCCGCGCAGGACGCCGCATGGGCCGCGCAGGACGCCGCATGGGCCGCGGAAATTGATGTACGGGCTGCCGCGCGAGAGGCCGCACAGGCCGCGCAGGACGCCGCATGGGCCGCGGAAATTGATGTACGGGCTGCCGCGCGAGAGGCCGCACAGGCTGCACAGGACGCCGCATGGGCCGCGGAGACTGATGCACGGGACGCACGGGACGCTGCAATCAGCGCGCAAGTCAATGAGTTGATACGGATGTTGGAGGCATATCATGACAAATAAAGTAACCATGCCTATTGATAAGGCAATCGAGGCGGTAGAGATGGTGCTTGAGCACACAAACCAGACGGGCACATCCCCAGAATATGCGATAGGCATCAGTATGGCGCTGGATGCTCTCCGAGAGCAGCGGGAAAAGTGGCTGACAAATTTTGAACGAATCACAGCCAGCGCAGAAGTAATGGCAAAAGAGTTATCGATTACATTTTGCCACGGCTATGGTGAGGCTCAAATATTAGATTGGCTTAATTCAGTGGAGGGGCAGGAGATGACAAACCGCAAATTTTCCGACGCTGAATGTAGCAAGAGGTGTACCAATGATTGTGAGCTGCGTGCGCCGAGAGCGCTTACTGCAACAGACATTGCATCGGCACTGCTCGCGCTGGCCAACGGGGACCACGACAACGGCGTGTTGCAAATGTTGGGCAAGACATCGTTGCTGAGGATTGCGGCAGATTTAATCGATAAGGAGGAGCGGGAAAAATGAGCTTTTGGAATAGTATATGGCGCAAGGAGGACAACCATGATTAACCTACCCATATGGGCGTGTATCATCATGCTCATCGGCGCCGCTGGAGCGGGCGGTGGAATCGGC
>CAKTXU010000135.1 GCA_934630995.1 uncultured Eubacteriales bacterium | reverse complement strand
GCCTGACGGTGTGCGATATCGGCGCCAGCAACGGCGGCTTTACCGACTGCCTCCTTCAGCATGGGGCCGCCCATGTTTTTGCCGTGGACGTAGCCTATGGAATCCTCGCGTGGGAGCTGCGCCGCGATGCCCGCGTCACCGTGTTGGAGCGCACCAACGCCCGTCATTTGACGGCCGAACAGCTGGGAAGGACCTGTCAAATGGCGACAGCGGATGTCTCCTTCATCTCCCTGAAGAAAATCTTTCCCGCCGTCGACCGGATCCTGGAGCCGGACGGCGTCTGCCTATGCCTCGTCAAACCCCAGTTCGAGGCCCATCCGAAGGAACTGGGTAAAAACGGCATTCTCCGGGATCCCGCCGTTCTTCCTCCCTTGCTGGAATCCCTCGCCGCCTCGGCGGCGGAAAACAACCTAATGCTGGACGGTCTCACTGTCTCCCCCATCCACGGCACCAACGGCAATGTGGAATATCTGGCCTGCCTGCGGCGCCGTTCGGCGCACACCCGCGAAGAATGGCCCGCGATGATAGCCGCCGCCGCGGCACTGCGGCCGGACGACTGAATCGCCTATCAAAAAGCGTCTCACCGGCAGTGTACCCGGCGGGACGCTTTTTATGCTGTTTTTCCGTTTCGCTGTTTAGCGCCAGGGCTTGCGCTTTCGTCGGAATGGCGCGGCCGCCTCTTTCGGCATAACACGCCGAAGCCGCCGGCCTTGTGCCGGCGGCTTCGCAACGTGCGGATGAGGACGCGCCTCCCTAACGGTCCGCCGGCGCCCTCCGCTTTTTCCACCTGCGGATTAGGAGCGTGAGCGAAGCGATCGACGCACCCGCCAGACCTGACGCCGGAGCGGCGGTATCGCCCGTCTGAGGAGAAGTACCTTTCTTCACCCAACGGGCATACAGCGTCATGTCGCTTACAATAGGAGTCCTGAAATCAAACAGCTCCTCGTCGTCCGTGGCCGGGCACCAGCCGGCGAAGGCATATCCTTCGCGCAGCGGATTCTTTGGCTTTACGGCTGTTTCTCCCCTGATAATCACCTGTCCGTCCACCGGGGTTCCACCTTGGCTGTCGAAATCCACCTTCACCGTCTCCGAGGCATCCGCCTTGACTATCCAAATCGGGTTGGAAAAGGCCGTCCCTTGATAATAGCCGTCGGTGTATACCTCCACCCGCAGGAAGTCGCCGGGCGAAACCTGTATTTTCCTGGTAATATCCACAAAATAGCCGGGCTCACCGTCCGCCTGGTAAAGGCTGATGCATTCCCCCGCCCGATAAGCTGCCTCATTATCCTGCGCGTTTATCGAATATTTATAGAGGCGGATGCCGTCAATACCGCCGAGCTCTTCGGTGCTGGCCCCCATGACGCGCAGAGTCACCGTCGTGTCGTCCGCCGCCACCCCGGCGTCCTCGCCAAAGGTAGCGCCGTTGACGGTAAAGCGCATGGTCGGGCCATCCGATACATAAAAGCGTCCAGCCCCCATGGCTGAAAGAACCGCCTCCTCCGTCAGGGAATCGATCAGGACATGGGTGGTGGTCCGGGTGATCCCCGAGGAGCGGTGGGCATCGGAGCCGCCGCTGCCAAAATATTTCTTTTCACCCTTGATGTTCATCCGATCCCAAAACTCAAGCGCCATGGTCGTTATTGTCGGCGTTGTGGCCGTCCTGGTGCCGAAGCCCGGGCCGCCGTTGGCGATTTCCAAGCCGGTGAACCCGGTCAAAACATCGATTCTGGCGGGAGCCTCCTGAAGCCCGGGGTACAGAAAGGGGGAATAGAAGGGATGGGCGAGGAAGGTCAGGGCGCCGCTTTTGTTGGCATCGTCGATAATCGCCTGATATTCCTCCGCTGTTTGCGCATGCGGATACACCTTATCCGCGTTATATGCCAGCATATGCGCGCCGGAAGTAATCTCGCTGCCCTTGATGGTGAGGAAGCCGTTCAATCCGCCGTACAACTTCTCCAGTTCCGCCATCGCCGCGTCCAAATCCAGCCTGTGACTGAAATCCGCGTCATGGTCGGCCGTGATATTGAAGCTCGCGCCCCGATCATAGGCTGCCGTAAAGTTCTCCGTCAGAGTCCCGCTGCCGTCGCTTTCCGTAGAATGATTGTGGATATCCCCCCAATAATCTCCATAGCCGTCGGTCGAATAGCGGATGGTTTCCACCCTGGCATAGGCGCCGTCGTCGGTTACGAGACGGAGGTGGAGGTTGCCGGTTCGTCGCTCGGTGGCTTTCAGCGTAATGGTCACCGTCGCCGATTCACCCGGAGCCAGAGCCGGCAGTGGTTGGACGGACGGCCCCTCCGCCTCGAACTGCAGGGGCGAATATTCCAGGCGGACGGACCAGCCGGTCAGCGGTTCGTCGCGCAGCCTGTTTGTCACCGTGTAGGAGATACGCCTCGTTTCACCAATCCGCGTGTTCTGATCAGACACCTGCAGCGCTGTGTATTCCGGGGCTTCAAAAGCGGTCAGGCTGACCAGCTCTATGTGATCCACAAAAAAGGCGTAACGCCCTTCCGCGTCGAGGACCTTGAGATGAAAACTGGATTGCCGGGTCCAGTCAAAATTCCGATCCACGCCGTCGGCGAGCCTGAGCACCACCGGTATCCACTTGTTTGTCTCTCGGATAAAGTCGCTTTTTCTGAAGGTCATGGTCAAAGTGTTTCCCTGTGTCTTTTGGCCTGAGAACAGCGCAAACTCCATGTCGCAATCCGCGCCCAAATCCTCCGCGTACAGCCAGAAGGCGACGGCCAAATCGTCCCGGTCGTAATACCCGCTGCTGAGATTGACCGGAGCGTTCAAGTCGTGCCACAGGGCAGCCCTTTTCTCTTCGTCTCCCGCCATATAAATCGAGCTCGGCCCGGTATACTGATGGAACATACTCTTGTTGGCGTACGCCATGCCGGTTTCGAAGCTGTCGTCACATTCATGAAAGGTATGGAGCACCGGATAATCCAGCTTGTCCTTGTCGCTCTGGGGCGGGAGAGCCACGATTTCAATATCGTCGATATAACATTCATAGGCCGGATCCTCGCCGTATTTGGAATAATCATGCTGCAGAATGCGCATCTGCTTGAACTGCGTGTAATCAAATCCCAGATTGTTCCCATCCTCGAAGCGCAGGATGACCCGCTTCCAGATCCCGGCCTCCGGCGTCAACTCGGTGGTATAGATATTGGCAAAACGCAACACGTCGTTCCAGCTCCCGCTGGAGAGATCCACGAAATACTGGCCCGGTTCCCCGACATTCTCCGCATAAACCCAGAAGGCGATTCCCAAATCCTCCGGCCGGTACTGACCGCCGAAGGATAAATCCACAGCCGGCGAGAAGGTTCTCCACAGAGTGGGCGGCGTACCGCCGGCCTCATGCGCCATACGGTAGGAATGGCCGCCATTGTGAGCCGTCTTGTCGGAAACAGCGGCTCCCTGCATGCTGACGCCGCGCTGCTCCGCGTTGCCGAAGACAAAAACCGCATCCTCAGAAGCACCGTGCTCGACGGCCTTCTGGGTGTAAACTATCTGCAAATCGTCGACATACAGCGTATAGGCAGGGGCTCCATCTGTGCTTTGCTGCTGAAAACGGAATCGCCGGAAATCCGTCCAGTCAAAACCGTTCGGCATCCCATCTGAAAAATTCAACACGACCTGCGTCCACTTTCCGGCTTCTTGTACCAATTCACCCATGGAAAGATAGGTCCAGCTCTGCAGGCCTCCGTTGAAGGCGTTGTCCCCGGACGCCAAATCGAATCGGAACTGCGCGCCGTCCGCAATCGCATCGGTATATACCCAGAAGGACACAGCCAAATTCTTTGTTTCATACGCCTCGGAACTCAAGTCCACCGGCGCGGGAAAATCCTTCCACAACGAAGCACCCTCCCCCCGGCCGGGCGCCAACCGATAGGAGTTTCCGCCGCTGTGGCTCTTTTCCGAGGAAACCGTTGCATTAAACATACTGACCGGGGCGCTGTCCGCATTGCTGAGCAGCAGAATTTCCGCTCCCTCCGTCAAGCCGCTCTCCTCCTTATTCACCGCTATGATCGCGATATCGTCCAGATACAGGGTATACGCCGGTTTTTCTCCGCCTCCCTGCTGCATGAACCGCAGCCTTCGGAGAGAGGTCCAGTCGAAGTCGCTGATAACCGCCTCTGAAAAACGCAGCGTCACCCGCGTCCAGACACCCGCCTGCGGCGCCAGCGTCCGCTTGAGCAGGCCCGCCCAGCTGACCGCGTGGCTGTCGTAGCCCGTTTCCCCCGACGCCAGATCGACGCGAAAGGATACGTCCGACTCGCTGGTATCCGTATACAGCCAAAAACTGACGGCCAGATCCGAAAGGGAATAGGCGCCGCTCAAATCCACCGGCACACTGTAATCCTTCCAGAGAGAGCCTGTTGTGCCTGCCTCCGGCGCCATTTTATAGGAGGCGCTGCCGCCATGGCATTTTTCCTCCGATATCACGGTGTTGGACATGCTCAAGCCCGTGCTTTCCGCATCTCCAATTTGAAATACAACCGGCTCCACCTCTTCCGCAGCCGCTTTTAAACCGTTGAAAACGCCCGCAGACGGAAGCATAAGCGGTATCAGAAGCAGTGATAGACAGCCTGAGACCCCACGGCGCCAAGAGAATTTTTTGGTCGCTTGCATGACTTTTCCCTCTCCTTTATGCTATACTATAGACAAATTGTAGCATCATCGCCATCAAATTGCTTTCCAATTTGTAGTGCGCTACTTTTTTGATAAGGAGCGGAAGGGATGTTTCAGGAAAATCACAACTTCTATGTATGGACGGATATACGCAAGACCCTGACACAGGCGGAACACGCCATTCCATCTTTATATTCCATCGGCCATCTCCGTATCACCCGGGCTCTCGAACCCCTGCGCCCCCATTATCACAGGGACAAGGCGGAAATATCGGTCATCGTGAGGGGAACCCAGGTCTATAGCGTGGACGGAAAGGACTATACGTTGCATGGAGGGGACACCTTTTTCACCCGGCCAAACGAAGGGCATGACACCGGCCGGTATCCGCAGGATGCCTGCGAGCTGTTCTGGATGCAGATTGAATTGTCCTCCCCGGATAACTTTCTGGGGCTCTGTCCTCCCTACAACCGTCTGTTTTTCGATGCCTTGTCCGGATATCAAAAACGCAGGGGGACCGTCTCGGAACAGCAGCTTCATCTGCTCAAGCACGCTTTCTATGATTTGTCGGCGGAGGAAACGGACAAAAAGCGTTTGGGATACGCCGCCTTCTTGTTTTTCTTAAGCGGCTTCCTCTATCAGGAGGAAACTCCGCGCGATATATCCGGCGAAATACAGGACGCGGTCCGGTATATCGAAGCCCATTTATACGAGGACATTCCTATCGGACAAATCGCACGGAAAAGCAATCTGTCGGAAGCGCGCTTTAAGGCGAAATTCAAGGAGCAGCTGGGCATGTCGCCCCGCCATTACATCAACCGGCTCAAAATAGAGGTTTCTAAACAGCTTCTGACCGAGGGCGGTCGCAGTATGACGGATATCGCTTATTTTCTCGGTTTCTCCTCCTCTGCGTATTTTTCCCAGGTATTCAAGCAATTTTGTTACTGTTCCCCCTCCGACTATGTCCGTAAGCTCCGGGACAATTCGCAGAAGGGCGGAAGGACAGCAGCCGGTCCGGCCGGTTTTCCCTGAACAACTGGGGCATATGCGGGGAATTCTTCACCGCTCCTGCCGCGCGCCCCGCCTTTCGGAGCGTGGGAAACGGCTTTCTGCGCATGAGCCGCCCGCCGTACGCCTTCCCCTCCCTCCGTTATTTTTTGACAGTCTGAAACAAAG
>CAKTXU010000134.1 GCA_934630995.1 uncultured Eubacteriales bacterium | reverse complement strand
GTATCCGGGAGGTTCTGGACTTTATGGGGGAGAGAGAAACATCCATTCCTGCGCTGCAAACGCTTTGTTGAGGAGGAAAGCCATGAGTATGCTGACGGATTTTTTACATATCACCCAGGAGGAATTCATCCATTGTATCGGGGCCATCGGTGATCAGACTTTTGATGAAGCAGCGGCCCTTATTCAGGCGGCGGAGACGGCCGGGGGCCGTCTCCATATCACCGGCATCGGAAAACCCGCCCATGTGGCGTCCTATATGGCTTCTCTGCTCTCCTCGACCGGTACGCCCGCTTATTTCCTGCACGGTACCGAGGCGGTTCACGGCTCCTGCGGGCAGCTGGTGCCGGGCGATGTGGTTATTTGTATCTCGAACAGCGGCGAAACGGCGGAAATGAAGGCTACGGCAGCCGCCATCAGGCGAAACGGCTGTAAAATCGTCGGGGTGACGGGGAATCCTTCCTCCTGGCTGGCTGGCTTTGCCGACGTTCATCTGTTTGCCGGTGTCGGCCGGGAGGGCGGTCCCCTGAACCGGGCGCCCCGGGCGTCCATTCTGGCGGAGCTTCTGGTATTGCAGGCTCTTTCGGTGGTGCTGCAGGAAAAGCGGGGCATCACGCCGGAGGAATATGTCCTCCGCCATCCCGGAGGAAGTCTGGGACGGCTCAGGGATGATGAAATCGCCTCTAAGTGAGCGATGGAAAGGTGGAAACAGATATGGCGTATAACGGGATAGTAAACGGGATGTATGACTTGACGCGGCTATCGGCGGCGAAAAGCCGCTCCATCAGCCCGGAGAATTTCACCGGGGAGCCGGGAGGGGGAGGCATGTGCGAGCCCGAGAAGGGTATCGCGGCCCATTGCGTCCGCGACCTGGGCAAGGGCTGGAAATGCAATCCCAGTGTCCGCATCGAGGCGGGCCAAACCTTTACCCTCGCCGATATCGAAGGCCCCGGCGTCATCCAGCACATCTGGATGACCCCCACCGGCAAGTGGCGCAACGCCATCCTCCGCTTCTATTGGGACGGCCAGGAATCCCCCTCCGTGGAATGCCCCGCCGGCGACTTCTTCGCCAGCGGCTGGAACGAATACGCCCAGCTCTCCTCCCTCGCCGTCTGCGTCAACCCCGGCAGCGCCTTCAACTGCTATTGGCAGATGCCCTTCCGCCGCCGCTGCCGCATCACCCTCGAGAACCGCGGCGAGGAATCCTTTGTCTACTACTACCAAATCGATTACTGCCTCACCGAAGTGGCCGAAGACTGCGCTTATTTCCACGCCCAGTTCCGCCGGGTCAATCCCCTGCCTTACAAGGAGGTCTGCACCATCCTGGACGGGGTGGAGGGCCGGGGCCAGTATGTGGGGACCTATCTGGCATGGGGTGTACACAACAGCGGCTGGTGGGGCGAAGGGGAAATCAAGTTCTATCTGGACGGGGACGGCGAGTATCCCACCATCTGCGGAACGGGGACGGAGGACTATTTCTGCGGCTCCTACAACTTCGAGGACCCCCGCACCCACGACCGGTACGCCGCCTTCAGCACCCCCTATTCGGGGCTGCATCAGGTGCTGGTTCCCGACGCGCTCTACCGTTCCCAGTTCCGGTTCGGCATGTACCGCTGGCACATCACCGACCCCATCCGTTTTGAAAGCCGCTTGCGGGTCACCATCCAGGCCCTGGGCTGGCGGGAGGGCGGCCGGTATCTCCCGCTCCAGGACGACATCGCCTCCGTGGCCTTTTGGTATCAGTCCCTCCCCTCCTCCCACTTCCCGCCCCTGCCCCATAAGGATTTCCTGGAGGTCATCTGAAAGTGAAGCCCAAGACGACAGAAGGAAACGCTATGTGCAAGCTTCCGTCCAAGCTGGTGGGAATCGAACAGCGCCGCTTCCATGCCGACATCCGGGGCTGCGCGGACGGCCCCTGGATATTGGCATCCACCCCGCTGCTGACTCTCGACGGGGAGGAACGAACCGAAACCGGCACCCGTCTCTGGTTCACCGCCCTGCAAACGGGCCGGGAAATCGTCCGGCTGAGGGCCGGGGATTTCTCCTGTGAAATTCCCGCCGTCGTTTTCCGGGAAAGGGAATTCTTCGTCTGCCTGACCATCTCCAGCAACTACCACGTGGGCATGGATCCGGAAGCCTATGAAATCGGCGTGCGGCCGGACGGCAGCGTCCCGGAGGGTCATGGCTTTCGCAAGGTCTGCCGCCGTCTGGTGGAGCCTATCGTCCACCGCCGCGGCCTGCCGGTCACCTGGCTCATCGACGGGGCGGTGGCCCGGGAGGGCGGCGCCCTGCTGCGGGACTGGCATACCGCCTATGGCGACGACTACGGCGTGATGCCCTCCTCTTTTATCCACTACAACGCCGTGAACTACAACACGGCTCTGCCCCAGGAGGAGCTCACAGCCTTTCTGGCGGAGCAAATCCGCCGGACGGAGGACTGTTTTCACTGGTATACGGAGGTGGCGGGCATCGACCAGTTTATCGGCTCTGTGGACAACGGCTTTGCCGCAGCCTGCCGGAGGCTGGGCATCCGCGGCTTATGGGGTATGGGCTACGATCACCCCTCCTGCGACACCAGCATGTACCATCGCGGCTGTCCCTGGGATTGCTATAAGCCGGCGCCGGACAATGTCCGCATCCCCGCCCGGGAACCGGCCGAGCTATGGGCTTTTCAGTGGACGCAGCGGGATTTGCTGCATACGGTTGTCACCCCAACGGGAGACAGTGGATCGGTGATTTTCAGCACCGACGTGGACGATATCCGGCAGACCGGGATTATGGGGGCCGAGCCAGCCTATTACCGGCGCCTGCTGGAGGAATACCGCCGCAATTTCCTGGACGGCAACGATTACTCCGTTTTCCTGATGCATCAGGAGGATCACGACACCGGATTTGAAGATAACAACCGTTACTGGGACGCTTTTCTCAGCCAGATAGATGTGCCGGTGACCTATGCCACCCTCAACGAGGTCACCGCCTGGCTCAATCTCAAGTATCCGCCGGAGGCTCACCCCGCCATGGCGGAGGTTTTCCGCGATACCCTGACCCATCCGGAAAAGGTGGAATTCAACGGCTACGGCGGGGTGGAACGGCCGGACGGCTGGGGACCCTATCCGCCGCATATTTTTTACTATGACCGTGAACTCCAGCTGGCCGCCCGGCTGGGAGAGCGCGTCCCCTTCCGGGTGTACGATTATCGCGCGCACCTGCCGGTTCTCCCCGGAGAAACCTACCCGGAAATGCCGATACCCACCATCCGCATCCAGGAGGAACGGGTGGAAAACGGCAGGTATCATGTCCGGCTGACGGCGGACGCCGCCTGTCCCGGCCTGCCGCTCCTGCTCTTTGGCCCGCGGGAGGAACGGATCGTGGACGTCGGGATCGTCACCGCCCATTTTACAGTGGTGCGGGCCGATATCCGGCAGGGAGAACAAGAGCTGGTCTTATAACCAACAAAGCGCGCCCCTTATCCCGTTATCAGGATAAGGGGCACGCTTTTATACAGTTTGTTTAACGGCGGTTATGCTTGCAGCTTCCTGCGCCGGAGAAGCAAGAGGACAGTTCCGGTCAGAACGGCCAATCCCGCGCCGATACCGGCGAAAAGGGGAAGCGAAGACTTCTCGCCGCCGGTGGCGGGGGCGGAGGTTCCCGCCATCGTGGTCTGCGGAGCCGGTGTCCCCTTTTTAGGAATATAAATCCGGAAATGGGAAGCCGTCTCCTCCACCTCCTGGGATATATCCGCCAGATTGGTTTTGGAAATATTGAAGGCGCGGTATTGATAGTCCTTCCACCAGGCCTCGTCTACCTCCATGTATGCGGTTGTGACATTGTCCGGCCGGGCGCTGGCGCTGCTGAGCCCGTGGCCCCAGCCCTCGGGGCGGTATTGATAGCCTTTGTCGACGACAATCAGGCTGCCGACAGGCAGCTCCTCACGGGTAAAACGGCGGCCCGACGCCACATAATTGATGAGATTGGAGGCGGTGCTGTTTTCCCGGGAGTTCAGGGTCGTGCTGGCGGTGGAATTCCAATAGGCGCAGCCCACCGGCTCCCAATCAAACAGCGTATACGCCGACAGATCATAGGTGGGCGCCTCCGTATGGGTGGAGGCGGTGACCGCATAGGGGGAGGCCACGGCTTTTTCCGCCGCCTCCTTCAGCATGGGCAGGTAGGACGCGGGAATCCCGTCCGGGAGATACTCCAGTCCGTCCAAGGCAAGGCCCAGGGCCTTCGCCCAGGTCAGGCCGGCGACATACCGGCCGATGCCCTCGCTCAGATGGTATCCATCCCGGGTCAGGGTATCCCCCAGAAAGCTGGTCCGGGCGTTCTGGATGGCGGTACCCGCCGGAATCACGCCGTCGAAGGCATTATTGGTGACGATTTTCGTCTGCACGGCATCCAGAATGGCCCGGTACATGGTCATCTGATTCCGATCATAGCGTCCGAAATCCCCATGATTGCTGTCCCCCTGATAGGCCCACGTCATGTGCCAGTACAGCTTCGCCCCCGCCTTCATATGCCCCTTCACGTAAGCGATCAGATTGTCGAGATCGCTGTTGTAGGTATCGGCCGCGCCGCTGACGCCGCTGGCCTGCTGCAGGGTCACCATGTCCCATTCCTCATCCTCCAGCCCTGTCAGCATGGTCTGATTGGCGCTGCTGCGCCATTGGCCGTCGGTATTCTTGAAATAGGTATATGCCGCCCTGTTGTCCTTGGCGTTGTTCCAGTGGGTGTTCAGCGTGCAGCCGCCGATATACAGGTTGCCAATGACGATTTCGGTCGCCCCGCAGCCCTCGGCAATCTGGTACAAATATCGGGTGGCATCCTCACTGAAGCTGTTGCCGATAGCCAGCACCTTGAAGGTGGAGGGAACCGCCGCCGACACCGGCGGCATCCCGCACAGGCACAAAGACGCCGCCAGCGCGGTGGACAGCATCCGTGGAAGGATATGTTTCCTCATAAATGAATCCAACCTTTCCATTTCCCGGCGGGGTCAGATTTCGGAGAAAAACTCCCATGGATTTTTCCCCTGCCTCATCTTTTCGCTCCGCCAAATTTATAGTATGATTATACGGGACGTGTCACCGCTGGCACAAGGCAAATGTTCAGCGAAAATGGCGGCGGAAGTTCGCCTCAGACAGGAGGAGGGGCAGGTTGGATATATACATCATCACCGAGCCCATGGTACGGGGCCGGTATTGGAGCAGCGGCTACACCGAGGGTATCCGGCAGGAAACGGCAAAAATTAAGGGCAGATTCACGGAAATCACCCCCGATGAGCTGGACCGTGTGCGGGAGGATGCGCTGCCGGGACAGCGGCCCCTGGTGATTGTCAATTGCATCTCCCGGGCCTGGACCGGCAGCTGCCTGGAGCTGCTGGGAGACACCGGCATCCATCCGCTGCTGCTGACACCCTTCGGCTGGGAAACCCCCGGAGATTACAGCACCGTCTCCCTGGATTTTTACACCACCTTTCTTTCCCTCTTCCACTATCTGAGCCGGGCGGGGCGGCGGCGCATCGCGCTGCTGGGGATGAATCCCGACTCGGTTAACGACACGGTAAAGCGGCGGGCCTTCGCCGCTTACCAACGCACGCCGCCGGAAGACACCGCCCATATTTTCTGGAACCACGGCTCCCTCCAGGACTGCTGCGCGCGGTTCTGCGCGCAGCGGGAGGCGTATGACGCCGTGGTCTGCACCAACGACGTGGTGGCCATCAAGCTCATCGCGCTCTGCAACGCCGACAATATCCGGGTGCCGGAGGACCTCTGGGTGGCCGCCATGGGCAACACTCGCCTCAGCGGCTTCATCAGCCCGCAGAT
>CAKTXU010000133.1 GCA_934630995.1 uncultured Eubacteriales bacterium | reverse complement strand
GGTCAGGGCCGCCGAACATGCCGCCGTGCTCCCCGAGATAGCGGCCGTTGAGCCAGAACCGGGCCCGATAGCAGACCCCATCGAACCGCAGGGTGGGATTCCGCACCGCCTCATCCCGGCGGAAGGTTTTTTTATACCACCAGATTTTGTAGCTGTTCTCCCGGGCCAGCTTGTCGTTTTTCCCAAAGAGCGGATCCGGGATACGCCCCGCCATATAGAGATTGGTATGGATGTAGTTGGGCACCCGCACCGTCAGCGCGTCCGCCCAGGGCCGGGACAGATCGGTCCTGTCCTGGGTATAGCCCCCTTCGGCCAGCTGCCAGTCTCCGTCCAGGCTCTGGACGGGCGGGGGCGGGCAGTGGGATACGGCGGCGCCTCTGGTCAGGGCGACCTCTTCATACGGGGTGTCCATGGGAAGGGAATAGGGCTTGTATTTTTCCCGCTCGATATCGTCCAGGGAGCGGCGCGGCGCCGTCTTGTCCATCGATCTCATACGCGTTCCTCCTTGCCGGCGGCCCTTACCGCCGGGCCTTCAGCTCTTCGACAATGGTGACGCCGGCGCTGGTGCCGATCCGCTCGGCCCCCGCCTCGATCATCGCCAGCGCGTCGTCCAGGGTGCGGACGCCGCCCGCGGCCTTGACCTTGACGGCGTCGCCCACCATCCGCTTCATCAGCCGGACATCCTCCACCGTGGCGCCCACGGCCTTCCCCTCCCCGGGGGTGCCGAAGCCGGTGCTGGTCTTGATGAAATCCGGGCGCACCTTCAGGGCGATTTTGCATAGGAGTTCCTTTTCCTCATCGGTCAGATAGCAGTTTTCAAAAATCACCTTGGAGAGCTTACCCGCCTCCCGGCAGATATCCACGATCTGCCGCATCTCGTCCTCAATATAGGCGAGATTCCGGTTTTTCAGCTCCACGATGTTGATGACATAGTCGATTTCATCCGCCCCGTCGGCAATGGCCTGCCGGGTTTCAAACACCTTATCTTCAATGGTGGTCTGTCCTAGAGGAAAGCCGATGGCGGCGCCCACATGCACCGGACTGTCCTTCAGCCAGGCCTTGCATTTCTTCACCGGCGCGGAGTTGATGGCGACCATGGCGAAGCCGTACCGGTCGCTTTCCTTGCAGAAGGCTTCGAAATCCTTGTCGCTGACGTAGGCTTTCAGCAGGGTCTGATCAAAGTATTTTGCCAGGGCTTCGGGGGTCAGATTGGTCTTCATACGATGCTACATCCTCTCAAATTCTGAATTCAGCGGGCAAAGACCTGGGTTTCCATTCCCAGCAGCCGGGCGGCCTGTTTCAGCTCCGCCACCCAGTCGCCGTAAACGCCGTGAATATGGTTGCAGGGGAAATTCTCCAGGAATTCATCCGCGGACACCTGGAGCCTGGCGAAGGCGCAGGGCCACGCCGGTGTGGTGGCGGCGCCCATAGCCAGCGCCTTTTCCCGGGGGAAGTCGATGAAGTCAGCGGGCACGATGGTCAGGCTGTACCGCCCCTCCTTCCGCGCCAGGCGGGCCAGGGTGACCCGGCCGCCCTTGGCGAAATGATGGACCGAGGCGCCCCCGGCGGGATAATAGTGGGTTTCGGGATAGAAGGTGACGTGCTTCAGGTTTTCCTCCGGCTGATAGGAGCCGCCGGCGAAGAAGGTGGCGTGGGTGCCGGAATTGGAGAAAAACCAGACGTCGTTTTCCTTGTCGTAATGCCGCACATCGGCAAACAGCACCGGCGAACCGGTGATGAATTTGAAGAGCTGCATGGTCAGCGCGCCGTCCATATCCGATTCGGTAGCGGCGACAATGGGCTCATGGGGGCCGTCCCAGTCGTAGGGATCGTTGAGGAAAGCCTCGGCCACATCCATGGTGCAGTAGCGGTCGGTCAAGTCGCCGTGGGCCTTGATGCCGATGAAATCCAGCCCCCGCTTATCGATGATGCTGCGCAGGCCGTAATAGGAGCGGATTTGGGTTTTGAGCTTGTCGGGGGTCAGGCCCTCCCCGTCGTATTCGATGCGGCCCACCCGCTCGGTGAGCCAGCGGAAGGCGTTTTCCACCTTGTCGGCCGGGGCTTTGTCCCCTTCGCGGATGATATCGTCCTGCTCAATGTTTTCAATGTCGATGCCGAAATCCCGCTGCCATTGCTCCAGGCTGGCCACCGCCGTGTACATGCCCAGGGGCCGGCCCCCGAAGTTGCCGAAGGTCAGTCCCCGCAGCCGTTTTACCGCCGAGGCGGCCCGCAGGAAGGACATCACTCTGCCCCGGACCTCCGGCTCCCGGATGCTGCCCCAGACCCGGGCATACTTGACCCCCAGCTGATCCAGGGTTCCGGCTGCCGCCAGCATGCCCACCATCCCGCACTCGGAGGGATGCAGGTTGCAAAAGAGGAGATAGGGACCGGGGGCGAAATTCTGCGCCACCGCCGTGAACTGGGGATAGCACCAGATGGCGTAATTGAAGATGGTGACCTCCACCCCGGCCTCCCGCAGGCGGACAGCCTCCTCCCTGGCCACGGTGTTGGTGTTCAGCAGCCGCTGTCCTTCCACCACCTCGCATTCTCCGGTGGCCTCCAGCGCGGCGGCCAGCTCATGCTGGTAGCGGAAATTCAGCGGTTCATACTCTTCGTGCAGATACTCCCTGCCGTCGGACACGGTCAGGATGCCGACTCTTATCTTTTTCACGCCTCGTCTTCCTTTCTCCTGATGAATGCCAGGGCCTCCGCGGCAAGGGCGTCCATTGCCGCCTCATCCGCGCCGCCGCTCAGATCCCGAAACACCTTGATATCCTTCCCCACCTGGCCGCCCGGGCGTATGAAGGGCTCCATGACGATGGCCCCCTCATAGCCGATGTTCTTGAGCGCCCCCATGATTTCATCCCAGGGCATATGGCCGTGGCCCGGGGTCTTGCGGTTGCATTCCCCGATGTGGAAATGCCCCAGACGCCCCGCCGCGCGGCGGATGGCATCCCCGATGAAATCCTCCTCGATGTTCATATGGAAGGTGTCCAGCAGCAGCTTCACCCGTGGGGAATCCACCTCCTGGACAAAGGCCACGCCTTCCTCCGCCGTGTTGAGCAGACATTGCTCGAACCGGTTGACTATCTCCATGCAGAGATCGACTCCCCGGTCCTCCGCCCTTCCGGCCAGCTCGCGCACCGATTGCAGGGCCAGCTCCCGCGCCCGCTTTTTATACTCCATGTCGGCCGCCAGCCCCAAGGGCCAGCAGGAATAGAGGATGCCGCCAAGCGTGCCGCCGCCCATCTCCCCGACGGCGTCCAGCAGCCCGCCCACATAGGCGATGCCGTCCCGCCGCACCTGCTCGTCGGCGCTTGCTACATCGTACCGGGACGGCAGGCCGATGCAATAGGTCAGGGCGATGCCCGCCTCCCGGGCGGCGGCAGCCAGAGAGCGCCGCTGCTGCGGGGACATCTCCGTCAGGGAGGCGGCGGCGATTTCCAGCACGTCGAAGCCCAGCCGTTTCACCTTATCGATATAATAGGCATAGTCCGCGTCCCATTCCTTTTCCCAAAAAGCGAAATAAATCCCGACAGGATTGTTCATCTGACCATCCGCTCCTTTTTATGTACCGTATAACAGCTCCCGGCTCGCCGCGCCCGGACCTCCTCTGCGAATCATACCGGGAGCTCCTCAGGTGATGACGCCCTTCTTCAGCAGGATGTTGGCATAGAGGGCGGATTCCCCTGTGGCCACAACGGCATAGGCCTTTTTCGCCCGCTCATAAAAGGAGAAGCGCTCCATCTCCTCCACCGCCTCCGGATTCTCGCCATGGGCCTGCAGCAGCTCCCGGTATCTTTCCCAGATAACCGGCCGGCAGGGCTCATCCCGCCCCACCGCCATCAGGGCCACGGGCTTTTCCACATAGGCGTCCAAGGGCATCAGCGTGAGGATGGCGTCCAACAGCTCCGGGACGCCGTGTCCGTCCGCCCGTATCACCAGAGCCTCCTTGCCCACGCTGGCGGCCGGAAAATTTCCGTCCCCCAGCACGATTTCATCCCCGTGCCCCATCTCCGCCAGCACCTTGATCAGCTCCGGCGACAGCACCGCCGGTATATTTTTCAGCATATCCATTCCTCCCTCATACCCTTGTTGCAAAGGCCCCCGCCGGTCATGTCACAGGGAGCCGGCGGCGTCCAGTATTTCCAGATACCGCCGGGCCAGCGGCTGATAGCGGGCGGTCATCTCCGGCCTTGGCAGGATGGGTTCTCCGGTTTCTATCCGCCCGGCAATGGCTTCCCGGAGGCTGCCGTATTCTCCTGCGCCGAAGCCCGCCAGCATGGCCGCGCCGAAGGGGGCGGTGTCGCCCCGTTCCAGGGGATAGTAGGGTATTCCCAGCACATCCGCCTTTATCTGGCAAAACAGACGGCTCTTGGCGCCTCCTCCGGCTCCCAGTATCCGCCGGGGCAGGGTTCCCTCCCCCGCCTCCCGCAGCGCCTCCAGATAGCTGTGGTATTCGTAAGCGACGGCCTCCAGAATGCTGCGGTAAAGCGCGCCGTCCCCATGGGCGAAGGTCAGCCCCAGCCAGCCGCCCCGTACCCGATCGTCGGCGGGGCAGGTCCGTCCGGAAAAATGGGGCAGGAAGAACAGGCCCCCGCTGCCGGCCACAACCTCTTCCGCCAGCCGGTCCAACTCCCGCAGGGACATGCCGCGGGCGTCGGCGAACCATTTCAGGCACAGCCCGCCCCCGCCGATATAGGCCAGCGGGATGTACAATCCTTCCACGGCGCTGCGGGCGAAAAGCAGGGTTTTCCGCCCCACATCGGGGGTGAAACGGTCGGTGCAGCAGGCAAACACCGATGCGGTACCCGCCACATCGTAGGCCTGGCCCTTTTCGAGAATCCCCGCCCCCAGGGAGGAGGCGGTCGTGTCTCCGCAGCCTGCGGCCACCGGCACGCCCGCGGGCAGGCCGCAGGCCGCCGCCGCTTCGGCGGTCAGACATCCGACGATGGTTTCCGGCGGGACAATGGCGGGCAGCTTCCCCCCGTCCACCCCGAAAGCCTCCAGCAGCGCCTCATCCCACTGTTTACCTCGATTGTCGGCAAAGCCGGTGAAATGCAGATAGGTGGTGTCGATGAACGCCTCCCCCGCGGAAAGGCCGCAGAGCCGTCCCGCCGCATAGCCGCTGAGGGTGACGAACTTGGCAATCCGCCGGTAGTCGTCGGGCCGCTCCCCCTTCCACCATAGGATTTTCGGCCCGTGGGCGTAAGTGACCTGACCGCCGGTTTTGGAGATGATTTCTTCCTCCCGGACTTTCATGACCGGAATATATTTTCCACAGCGGGTATCCAGCCAGGAATCATAGGGGGTGACGGCCCGGAAATCCTCATCCACCCCCAGGATACCGGCCATCTGCCCGTCGATGCCGATGGCCGCCGCCCGGCCCGGCTCCTCGCCGGAGGAGGCGAACAGCTCCCGGATGGTACGGGCGACCGATCCAACGATCTCCTCCGGCTCCTGGGTCACCTCTCCCTCCCGGGGGGTGATGAGGCGGGAGGGCTCGAAGCTCTCCGCCAGCAGGCGGCCGTCTCGGGAGAAAAGGGCCGCCTTGGTTCCCTGGGTACCGATGTCCACGCCGATAAAGAGCGGATCCCGCATGGTTGTTTCCCCCTTATTCCATCACCATCACGTTTTTGAGCCCCACGCCCCGGCGGGCCAGATCAAAGCCCTTATGGATCTCCGACAGGGGCAGCCGGGCGGTTATCAGCTTCTGCACATCCAGCACCCCGGTGCCGATATACCGCAGGGTCTTGCGGTATTGGGCGAGGCTGGCCCGGGTGGTGCCGGACACCCGGAGCTGTTTATAATGAATGAGGTTGGTATTCAATCCCACCGGCTCCCTGCCCGCCGGTATAC
>CAKTXU010000132.1 GCA_934630995.1 uncultured Eubacteriales bacterium | reverse complement strand
GGTATAAGCAATACCCTTCTCCCTCCGCCACAGCGCCGTTTATGTTGGTGGATCGGGACACAGAAGGGATTTATATGAGCAGTGAGGCCGTAGAACCCATCTCTTTCGTGTTTTCCCAGGAATTTCGTCCGGGCTTTTCTGATTCAAAACGCAGCCGTGTGCCATGCGGCATCGAGATAGATGGGAAACCGTGCGGATGTGTGATTCGATGTTTGGAATTGCCGTTTATTGTTCCCGGCGCCCATCGAAAGCTGTCTCCGGTTCTGTATACTCCCTATACAGGAAGCTGGCATAAGGGTATAGATATCTATAAAGAGTGGAGAAAGCATAATGTGCCTGCCATAGAGCATCCGGCTTGGCTGAAAGAGATTGACACATGGATGACGTTGCATATAGATTCGCCCGAGGGATGCGTCCGGTATCGGTATGATCAGATCGCCGATGTGATTCGTGAAGCCAAGCAGTATGGCGTCAAAGCCGTACAGCTTATCGGGTGGGCAGATGGCGGTCAGGATGGGAATGAACCCTATCAGGATCATAACTCTCGGCTCGGCACCCGTGAGGATCTGAAAAAAGCGATTGCGGAAATCGAGGGGATGGGTGTTCGCGTCCTGCTGATGTGCAAGTTCAAGTGGTGTGACTGGACGCATCCCTCGTATGAAACGGTATTAAAGCCCCATACTGCGAAGGACATCCACCAGATGCCGGTGCAGTTTAGCGGATACGGCTATCAGACTGTACTGCAGCATTTGGATGGAGGCAGCCGCCGGGTAGGAGCCCTGATGTGCCAAATGTCCCCGGATTATCAGGAGTTTGCCGACAAGGAATTCCAGAAGCTTTTGGACCTTGGTTCAAGCGGTATGTTGTACGACGAGTTGATTGTGAATGCC
Organism: uncultured Eubacteriales bacterium; assembly: GCA_934630995.1. Taxonomy (GTDB): domain Bacteria; phylum Bacillota; class Clostridia; order Oscillospirales; family Acutalibacteraceae; genus CAKTXU01. Next base: position 4,977 of record CAKTXU010000132.1, on the reverse strand, counting down.
GTTTCCTGCTTTGATCCGACGCATCAGCATGAGATGGGGGAATGCATGGGCAAAGGAGCTGTGCAGATGGCCGAGCGCATGTATAAGCAGGCGGTGGCTCACAATCCGGAGTTCCTGATGGCGGGCGAAGGACCTTTCGATTTGCAGACGCCGTACTATCCCATTAATTATATCCGCTCTTGGAATAATCGCTGGGGCGAATGGCAGGTACGTCCCGCGTGGAAGTATCTGGACGACACCCAGCAAATAGCTACTTGCATCACGGGCGTTGATGATCGGGAAATGATCCATCAGTGTATGGCGTTTGGCTATATTATGAATTACGAGCCCTACAATTTTAAGGGGAAGATTTCGGATTTCCCGTTGACAGCCTCTTACGGATATCAGGCGACTCAACTCCGCCGAAAATTGGCAGATTATCTATGGACAGGCCGGTTTATGGATAAACTGGGTGTGTCGGTCGAGGTCATTTCCGGTGGGGACATCGTTTATTCCAATTTCGAAAATAGGAACAATGGGAAACGGGCCATCGTCATTGCCAACGATCATTTGGAAACCCCGCTGCATTGTAAAGTAAAGCTGCACGGGCGTGCAGTAGCGTACGATATGTATACGATCGATAGGCAGACTCCCAGTTCCGTTACAGACATGATAGAACTCCCGCCGCGCAGCTTTGCGGTCTTAGTGGAAAAGTGAGGGCGCTGATACGAACAAATGCATTCGTATTATCGCAGCTTTATGTCTGCTCACCATTGGTCTAATGGATGTGCCGGCAGCCGCCGCAGGCAGTAAGGAGGAGGCAACAACAATGAGCACAGAGATGAATTAAACGTATCGAAACCCGTTGGAGGTAGATAACGCTGTTGGGAGTATGGATAGCGGCGGGCATTGCGGCGTTTCTTGCGGCAGTTGCCGGTGGTGTGACGGCTCTCATCCGCAAAAAGAAAAAGGGGTGAACAATCATGAAGAGAAGCGGGATACTGAATAAGGAGATTTCCGAAGTGATAGCGTCCATGGGGCATTATCAGCGTGTGATCATCTGTGACGCGGGCTTTCCGATTCCGTTGGAAGTCAGGCGGATTGATTTAACCGTGACACAGGGTATTCCCGGTTTTTTTGAGGTGTATCGTGCCATACTGGATGAATTAGTGCTCGAAAGTGTATATGTCGCGGAGGAGACGCCGGAAAATAACCCAGATACGTATCGGCGTATGCTGGAACTGCTGCCGAAGGGGATGACTCCACAGATGATTCCGCATGAACGGTTTAAGGAACTGTCTCATACGGCTGTTGCCTGTATTCGCACGGGAGAATGCAAACCGTATTCGAACATTATGCTGGAGTCAGGTGTTTTTTATTAAGGGCTGTACAGGCGTATGGTGAAAAACGGTGCGTGTCTTCTTATGGGACACGCACCGTTTGGATAAGGATGGTGTAAACGCATCGAAAATCTGTAATGGAGGATAATTATGCTGGAACAGTTGAAACAGGAAGTACTGGAGGCGAATCTGGCTTTGCCGGCGCATGGATTGGTCACGTTTACATGGGGTAATGTGTCTGCCATAGATCGGGAGAACAGTTTGGTGGTTATCAAGCCATCTGGCGTGGAATACGAGGCAATGTCCGCGACGGACATGGTGGTTGTCGATATGGAGGGGCGTGTGGTGGAAGGCGCTTTGCGTCCTTCATCCGATCTGGCTACCCATCTGGTACTGTATAAGAGTTTCCCGGCCATTGGCGGAGTCGTGCATACCCATTCCCGTTGGGCAACCTGTTGGGCGCAGGCGGGACGAGGTATTCCCGCTTACGGAACCACTCACGGCGACTATTTTTACGGGGAAATTCCTTGTACTCGCGGACTGACGTCAGAAGAAATCCACGGAGATTATGAGCGTAACACCGGTGTTGTGATAACAGAAAGTTTTGCCGCTCTGAACAGCGAGGCGATTCCTGCCGTGCTGGTAAGTAACCATGGGCCGTTTGCTTGGGGCGGTAGCGCGGCGGAGGCGGTACATAATGCGGTCGTGCTGGAAGAGGTAGCCATGATGGCGGTATATACGGAGCAGATGAATGCCGGTGTTTCCCCTATGCCGCAAGTGTTGCTGAATAAGCATTATTTGCGTAAACATGGAGCCAATGCGTATTATGGACAGAACGGCAGATGATGCACATTGAAAAAGCTTTGACGGTTTGGGTATATCAAGAACAAATCCTAAAAAAGCCCGATAGTCGGACAGCACTTACCTGTCAGCTTGAAAACGGCTGGTTTGGTCATGGTTTTCATTTCTCATGCCACTCCGTCATTCCTCCTCTCCAAATTCTTAGACCTAAATCCCCACAGCAGATTGCCGAGGGCTTCAATCGCTTTATCCCGAAAGCGGTAATACGTCCGGTGATAGATAAATTTTAGGTGCGGCCGCAGCGTTTCAATAATGTCCATTGTACTAATCGACTTTTGTGGAGACAGGTAAGTATAATACAAGACCCGGTAATATGTTTCGCAGTTTTTATGCTTTGCCCGCAACAGTTCTACAGATGATGCCGCCAATTTCAGCATTTTTTTGGATCGCTCAATGCCCTTGGCATGGTGTTCAATGACTGTTCCGTTTCACTCAGCACCAGCTAAAAATATCGAATCCAGAAATTCATCAATGGACGGGTTATACGCGATTTCAAAACTTCTGCGCCATATAAGAATTTTTCATTTGATGATCCGCTTAACCTTTTTAAAACCAAAAACAGGCTCCCCATTTTGACGGGGAGCCTGTTTTTAGCCGTAGTAGCATAAGCGCTTTCATAAGGAGTCTGCTACTCTGCATTGATTTCCATAGGCGGAACCACCTGCGCTGGATGCAGATAACAACCTATTTATTTGTATTGTATACACAAATATAGCTGAAAAATCCAGATATAATGTTCCATATTGCGTGAAGTGTCTAGCTACAAACCGGGAGGGAGGCTGGTGCACCGGCTATCTGACCATTGCGGCGGCGCGGTCGGCCATCGTGCTTCTGCTCTTCCTCACCCTGTCCGGCTTCCGGGCGGCGCATAAAATCAGCCTTCAAATAGGCGGATGCAGCCACCGCGTACTGAGAGGGCCGTACAATGGAAACCGCCCCCCGTCCGGGCGTAAACCTGGACGGGGGCGGTGAGACTGTCGATAAAGTGTAGCGGAGGGAGGGGGAGGGCAGCAGGAAGATAAATCTTCCTGGAGGGGGAACCGTCAGGTTCCTTCCGCAGAAGCAGATCCCCACTCCGCGTCATGCAAGCGGGAACCTTTATTGTTCCTTCCGGATATGCCGAAGGAGAGCGCCGATGCCCTTGGCGATTTCCATGACGGCCAGAGGTACCAGGGACAGCCCCGCCACGATACCCCATTGGGTCCCCGTCATGACCGTGAGGTCGAAGATCCCCTGGAGCGCCGGTATCAGCAGCACCACCAGCATCAGAGCCAGAGAGGCGAAAAAGGCGCCCACCATGAATTTGTTGGTGTGGAAGCCCACCCGGAACAGGGAGTGGGAGGTGCGGATGTTGAAGGCGTGGACCAGCTGGGAGAGAGCCAGCACGGCAAAGGCCATGGTTTCGCCCAGAGGGATATTGGCCGCCTCGGTGGGGGCGAAGAGGGAGACCCCGGCGAAGCTCCGGCTTCCCAGGAGATAGGCGACGAGGGTCAGCAGGCCGATGAGCACGCCCTGCAGCCCCGCCGCGACGCCCAGGCCGTGGGCGAAGAGGCTTTCGTCCTTTTTCCGGGGCCTGCGGGTCATCACGTCCTTTTCCACCGGCTCCATACCCAGCGCCAGGGCGGGCAGGCTGTCGGTAACCAGGTTTATCCACAGCAGCTGGATGGGCATGAGCGGCGTTTCCCGCCAGAGCAGCATGGCCACGAACACGGTGAGGATTTCCCCCAGGTTGCAGGACAGCAAGAAATGAACCGCCTTGCGGATGTTGTCGTAGATGCCCCGGCCCTCCCTGACGGCGGTGACGATGGTGGCGAAGTTGTCGTCGGTCAGGGTCATGTCCGCCGCGCCCTTGGCCACGTCGGTGCCGGTGACGCCCATGGCGCAGCCGATGTCCGCGGCCTTCAGCGCCGGCGCGTCGTTGACCCCGTCCCCGGTCATGGAGACGATTTCCCCGGCCCGCTGCCAGGCCTTGACGATCCGGATTTTGTCCGCCGGCGTCACCCGGGCGTAAACCCGGTATTTCCGGATATTCTCAAACAGCTCCTCGTCCGACAGCTTTTGCAGCGCGGTCCCGGTGATGGCCTCGCTGTCGTCGTGGAGAATCCCCAGCTCCCGGGCGATGGCGGAGGCGGTCACCACGTGATCGCCGGTGATCATCACCGTCCGGATGCCCGCGGAATCGCATTCCCGGATGGCCGCCACAGCCTCCGGCCGGGGCGGATCGATCATGCCCAGCAATCCGGCGAAGGTCAGCCCCGTCTCCAGCTCCTCCGGCCGGCATTCCACCGGCACATCGTCGATGTATTTATAGGCCACCGCCAGCACCCGCAGCGCGTCGCGGCCCATGGCCTCGTTGGCGGCCTCCGCAGCCTCCAGGTTCCCGGAGACGCACCGCCCCAGCAGGATATCGGGGGCGCCCTTGACGATAACCACGGTCTGCCCCTCGATGAGATTGACGGTGGTCATCAGCTTGCGGTCGGAATCAAAGGGGATTTCCGTCAGCCGCGGCCAGCGCTGGCGGGTATCTCCTTCATCAAATCCATACGCCTCGCCCAAACGGACCAGCGCGGTTTCGGTGGGATCGCCCACCTCGCCTTCTTCGCTGACAACCGCATCGCTGCACAGCAGAGCCGTGCGCAGCAGCGGCTCCTGCACCGGATCATGAAAGTCGGCTTCTTCGGCGGAAATGATCTTTCCACCGGTATAGAGCTTTTTCACCGTCATTTTGTTCTGCGTCAGAGTGCCGGTCTTATCCGAACAGATCACCGACACACTGCCCAGGCCTTCTACTGCCTGG
>CAKTXU010000131.1 GCA_934630995.1 uncultured Eubacteriales bacterium | reverse complement strand
GTATTGGGCACTGAGAAGACGAAGATGCTCCTGGGCGTACAGCAGCTCCTCCGGTGTCAGAGTTTCCGGGTCCAGATAGGTATACGCCAGCCCCCGGTAAGATAAAAGCGCGGGAGAGCCAGGCCGTAGCGGATCATAAGCCTGAACGGCGTCATAAGCCCGCATCGCCAGGGCGGGACTTACCCGCAGCAGGCTTTCCAGCTGCCAGGGCGCATAAGTCTTGAGAAGAAAAGCCAGCCTGTCCGCCTCCTGCTGAAAGAGGGGGACGCCCACAAGCGTCTCCGCGGAAACCGCCGCCATATTTTTAGCCGGTGATAATATCGCCAGCATCGCGCTCCCTCCCTTCCCTCGTATCGTACCATATTTTCAGGTTGAGGGCAAAACAAATTCCGGCAAAAGCCTTGACAAAAAAAGTAGAACGCACTATATTAATTGTAACACATATAAAACGATAAAACATATATGTCCATTAAATGTTAAGGAGGCTGCGCGGTTTAGAATCGTGCGAATCAGATATGCCGTCTGAAACACCCGCTGTCGATTACGCTCTGTCCCTGCTGGATCTCTTGTCCGAATCCGGCGAACCGCTCACCATCGCCAGTATCAGCAGGCAAATGGGACTCAACAAAACCATGGTTTCTCGGATTCTGCATACCCTCACGCAAAACGGCTGGGTCACCCGCTCGGAGGAAGCTTTTGCTAAATACCAGCTGACCCTCAAGCCATTCCGTTTGTTCAGCAGGGTTCTGCATCGTATGACCGTTTACGAAGTCGCCTTTCCCATCCTGAAAGCCTTGTCCGATACAATCAACGAAACCACCCAGTTGTATATCCGCAGGGATATGACCTGTTTTTTGATCCAGAATTTCACCTGTCGGCGGGAGGTCCGCGTAGCCAGTGAACTCGGGGTGGAATACCCTCTGCACCGTACAGCGCCCGGCAAGGTTCTCCTGGCCTATCAGGCACAGGATTTCCAGGAGCAGTTTTATGCCGCCGAAATCGTGGAAAACTCCGCGAACAAAACAGACCGCTCTATTACGGACCGCGCCGTCCTGCGGGATGAAATCTCTCATATTCGTATCCAGGGCTATGGGTTGGACGAGGAGGAATACGCCCATGGGATTGTCTGCTGCGCCGTCCCGATTTTCGATCATACCGGCGCCATACAGGCGGCTGTCTGTGCCGCCTCCTCTACGGTATACGGCAGCGCCGTGGAACTGTGTTCCCGCGTTCTGGAGCCATTGAAAGCTGCTGCTTACGAGACTTCTTTCACTATGGGCTGGTTGCCTGAACAGACTGTACAAGAAAAATAAGGAGGCGTTTCTCATGAAAAATCGGGCGGCATACATTCAGAAGCATTTCAGCTGTACTCCCAGTGATAAGGATGTAGCCGATCAACAGGCCTTATGGGCGATTTTCCGCCAGGTATGCGGGGCAAATCGCGGGGAGCCGCCGGTCACCCGTATGGCCGACTATCTGACCGCGGTGGCGGCGGAATTACCCGTGCGGATAAATGAGGAAGAGCTGCTGGTGGGTACCGATATATACGAGGTTCCCTTCGCCCCCACAGAATATCAGATGTATTCCAATGAGGGCCATTATTCCGCCGATTACGACCGCTTTCTGCGGATCGGCGTCGAAGGTGTTCTCCGGCTGGTGGAGGAGTCGGACCGGTCATGCGCCGGCAGCGTCGAATGGATCAACCGGCAGGCGTTCCGGCAGGTGCTGCATGCCTTTTCTCATTTCATTCGGCGCTATGCTGAGGAAGCGGCGGCCTGTGCGGAGAAAACCGCCGATCCCGTCCGGAAGGCCGCATTGGAAATGATTTCTGCCAATTGCAGGCACATCGCCTTCAAAGCTCCCGAATCCTTCCGCCAAGCCCTGCAGCTCATCTATTTCACGCAGATTTTCCTGCATCTGGAAGGTCTGGGAGCGAACAGCATGTCCTTTGGCCGTATGGATCAATACCTGTATCGGTTTTACCGCCGCGATATAGACAGCGGTCTTCTGGATGACGCCGCCGCCGAGGAATGGCTGCTGTGTTTTTGCGAGAGAACCTCACGCGGTTGTGATCCCTCTCAGAACCTGGCCCTGGGCGGTGTGGACGCCGAAGGCCGTCCCGTGGAAAACGAGCTGACCCGGCTGTTTATCCGTGCGCAGCGCTTAAGCCGGCTTCGCCAGCCCTCCCTCTCCCTCCTGCTGCATCCAGGGCTATCGGATGAGCTGTGGGAGGAAGCCCTGCAATGCGTCGCGACCGGTATCGGCAACCCTGCCTTCTTTGCGAACCAGACCGTCGTTGCCTCCCTGCTGAATATGGATGTGCCGCCGGCCGATGCCCGTGAGTACGCCATCATCGGATGCTACGAGGCCGTACCGCAGGCGAACGCTTTTGGGAAAACCACGGCTTTGAGCTTTGACCTTCCCAAACTGATACTCGATTATCTGTCGCTCCATCATCAGGATGCCTACACCGATTTTGATGAGTTCTATAACGATTTTTTAGCGTTCGTCGGGCAGCAATTTGAGGAGGTTTACCTCCCGCTCTATCAAGACTATCGCGATTTTCTGGCCCGGCAAGTTGCCTCACCCTTTTGGGCCTGCGTGGCGGGAGACTGCATTGAAAAGGGACTGGTTCCGGAGCAATACGGTGTAAAATATAACTGGATCGGTCTGAACATGTTTGGTATAGGCACCCTGGTCGACAGTCTGTATGTCGTTCAGCAGCTTATTTTTGAACGCCGGAGCACCACCTTGGACACCCTTTGGCAGCAGGTGAGCCAAAACTTCCCCGATGACCGCTTCTGCACCGAATGCCGCCGTCTGAAAGGCAAATTCGGCACCGACAACGCCTGCTCCAACGTCATTGCCCGGCGTCTGACGGAGCAGCTGGGTCAGTTGGCGATTCAGGCGCGTCTGAACCACGATGTCCGCCTGTCCCCTTCCCTGTTCAGGTGGATGTGTGATGTGGAGACGGAGCACTATCCCGCCACACCGGACGGACGCCGCAATGGTGAACGGCTCTCCTACGGCGCCGCTCCATCGGAGCTGGTTCAGGAAGTGTCCCCGACCTCCCTGGTCATCTCCGTCTGCTCGCAGCGGCTCGATCTGTTTGCCAACGGCTGTCCCGTGACCGTCAGCCTGCCACCCGACGTCCTGCGCACAGCCGCAGGACGGCAGAAAATCCGGCATTTCATCGAAACCTATTGTCAGCTGGGCGGCTATCATCTCCAGATCAACGTGCAGGACGCGGAAGTGCTCAAGGATGCAAAACTCCACCCGGAAAACCACCCCAACCTGCTCATACGCATCAGCGGGCACAGCCAATACTTTGTCGTACTGAACGAGCGGCTGCAGGATGCGCTGATTGCCCGAACGCAGGAGGGGCGTTAATGACCTGCGGCGAGCTTCGGACCGCCGGAATGGTCTTTGATATCCAGCACTTCTCCCTGGACAATGGCCCCGGGATCCGTACAGCGGTATTCCTCAAGGGCTGCCCTCTCCGGTGCGCCTGGTGCCATAACCCGGAGGGGCAGAGCCGCCAGCCGGAGCTGCTGCTGTACCGCGACAAATGTACGCTGTGCAGCAGCTGCGCCGCCGTGTGTCCCTGGCAGTGCCATGTGTTTGAAAAGGGCCGCCATATATTCCGGCGAAAAAGCTGCCGGGGCTGTGGACGCTGCACCTCAGCGTGCCTGACGGAGGCGCTGAGGCTTGCGGGAAGCTCCATAACCGTGGCAGAGGTGATGGAGGCGCTGTCCTGCGACAGGCCGTTTTATGGAAACGACGGCGGGATCACCCTGACCGGCGGGGAACCCTTGGCACAGCCGGACTTTACGCTCGCCCTTCTCCAGACCGCTAAGCGGCAGAAGCTCCACACCTGCCTGGAGACCAGCGGGTACGGTGAGGCGGGTATTCTGACGGCGCTTCTGCCGTATACGGATTTAATTCTGTATGATATCAAGGAAACCGATCCCCATCGGCACAAAGCCCTGACCGGGGTAGAGCTGGCACCGATTCTGGACAATCTCCGTCAGCTGGCGCGGGCGGGAGCCGCACTTGTCCTTCGCTGTCCCCTGATAGAGAACGGGAATCTGCGGGAGGAACATGCGCTGGCCCTGGCCCGGCTGGCCGATTCCATGCCCACGCTGCTGGGGATAGATATCGAACCCTATCATCCCTTCGGCCTCAGCAAATACACGGCGCTTGAAAAGGCGTGCGCCTATCCGGAGGATCGCTGTCTTCCACGAGGCCACGCGGAAGATTTCTGTTCGTTCCTGCAATCCCACACCCGAACGCCGGTTCACCTCGTCTGAGATGACGATATTCCCAAATCCCCCGCCGGACCGTCGAATGACCGGCGGGGGATTTTTGTGCGAACGTTTTTTCGCTTTACTCTTGACCCTGCCCCCAAGGACAGGGTACAATAGGCACATAAAACGCATCGGGGGAATCGGTATGCGCATCGCCGTCGTCTACGCTTCTAAGACGGGCCACTCCAAAAAAATCGCCAAAGCCGTGGCGGATAAGCTGGGCGTACCCTGCGTGGATATCCGGGAAAAGCCCGCCATCGAAAATGCCGGCCTGCTCTTTATCGCGGGCGGGCTGTACGGCGGTCAGAGCCTGCCCGAAATGCTTGTCTTTGCCGATGGACTGGAGCCCGGAGCAATCAAGCAGGCGGTTCTTCTCACCTCCTGCGCGACAAAGGCCGCGCGTCAGGAAACCCTCCGCCGGCATCTGGAGGACCGGGGCATTCCAGTGGCCGGTGAGGAATTCCTCTGCCGGGGCGCTTTCCTTTTGTTTGGCTTCGGTCATCCCGACAGGGCCGACCTGGCAGACGCCGCTGCGTTTGCAGCCCGTATCGTCGAAGAAAGGACTCAAGAGGAGGCTTCCCATGTTGAATAAGGAGTCGGCCGTCGCCCTGCGCATGGAGCGCCAGCATTTTTACACCCCCGTTTCGGCGGCGGAATACGACGCGCTGTTTCGGGATATATCCCCGGTCCCCACCATCGGCTGGTGTGAACCGGGATTGCCTCCCACCCTGCCGCCCCACGCCGGCTTCGACGACGGGATTTACAATGCGGAACGCCGTCGGGGACGGAAAATCCTCAAGGGCCGGTTCGGCGGCGGCGTCGCCTATGTGGACGCGGCGGATTTGGAGCTGTACGCCTGCCTCTATTGCAAGCCCCTTCCCCGTCTTACCCTGGAACAGGGGCGGATGCTGGATCTTCTGAGGCGGGAAGGGCCGCTGAATATCGGAAGCATCAAGGAAATCACCGGACTTCTGGTCAAGCAGATTACCCCGATTCTCCACCGGCTGCAGGAGGCCTTCCTGGTATTCGAGGATCAGGCCTACAGCGATGGAGACAGGGGCTGGTATCCCTTCGACAGCGAATTTCCCGCTGTAAATCCGGGACGGATGACCAAGACCGAGGCGCTGGAAGCCGTCCTGCCCCGTTTTGCCTACCGGCAGGTTTTTTTCACCTCCGCCATGGCGAAGGATTTTTATCGGCAGCCGCTGCGGGAGGTCACCGCCGCCCTGGAGAAACTGGTTTCCGACGGCATTCTGGCGGCAGCCGAACTGGAGGGTACGGCGGGTTACCTGCGGCCTGCCGACGCCGCCCTTCTGGATGCCGTGTCCCCGGCGCCCCGGGGGATTCTGGCCGTCCAGCGCAACGATTTTCTCGTCAAGTCTCTGGCGGGAGAGCTAAAAGAACGCTTTTCTTCCCCTTATGAAACGCTCTACTATCTGCTCATAGACGGCGAACTGCGGGGCGCTGTGTGCGGCCGTTTCAAATTCGGCCCTCATATAATAGAGGACGTTCTGCTGGATCTGCCCTCCGGGGAGCAGGAGAGCCGCCGGGAGGAAGTCCTGGATGCCGTCTATACGGTATTCGAC
>CAKTXU010000130.1 GCA_934630995.1 uncultured Eubacteriales bacterium | reverse complement strand
GGCGTAGGTGTGTTTTTTTAAAGAACGCGGCGGGATAGTGCCCAATATCCCGCCGCGCACCTATTCAGAAAAGCTCAAAAGACACAACGGAGGCCTCCTCCGCATTTTCATCCCAAACCGCCAGAGGCGTCAGCCGGACCGCGTTCGCCCGCCGTCCCACCGGGACGATGACCAGCCGCTGGATATTTTCCGTCTCCTCCCGGAGAACCGACCAGCCGCCGTCCTCCCCGCTGACTTCCAGGCGGAAGCCCTTGACCAGGGTAAGAGGCATATGCATCACGGGGGAATCCAGCCGGATGTTGGCCCGCATGGTATGTTCCCGCTCGATGTTGTCCCCGGGCAGGGTGACCCGCCGCAAATCGCTGTCGAAAACCAGACGCACCGCCTCCACGGGCCGTGGAGAGGGGAACCGGTAGGTGAGGCTTCGCCCCAGGCGGCAGGCGCAGCGGAAGGCCGCACCGCCTGGAATATCGTCCCTATCCGTACCGCTGCGCACATGCTCGGCGTCATCGGCGTCCTCCGCTTCGAGAACAGCCTCCCGGGTCAAGGCGCTCACCTGCCGGGTCAGGCCCGGAAGATAGATGTCGCTCCACATCAGCCTCTCCTGGAGCGCGCGGATATGCCGCCGGTAAATCCCGTCCGGCGATTCGCCAAGGGCGGCGGCCATGGCGGCCGCTTCTCCCACGGCCTGCCCTAGCAGCGCACAGGTACCCATCACCCGGGCGGAGCTCATGGCGGCATGGGTCATGCTGATATTCCGTCCAGCAAAGAACAGGTTGCCGATATTCCGGGAATACAGAGTCCGGTAGGGGATACCGTAGGGGGAGGGAGTCGGCGGCGACTGGTTGGGCGGGCCGGCATAACGGAAACCGCCGGGATGATGATCGTCCAGCCCCCACCCGCCGTAGGCCACCACGTCCTGGAAGCGGCCGCCGGCCAGAATATCCTTCTGAGTCATCAGCACCGGTCCCAGCATCCGGCGGGATTCCCTCTTGCCGGGAAGGAAGCCGACAAAATCCAACTGCCAGCGGTCGGCGTCGAATTCGCCGCTGTTTTTAATGTAATCCCAATAGCCGAAGGCCAGAGCCAGCAGTTCGTTCCGCAGCTCTTCCGTGTCCCGGATGCAGTCCCGGTCACCGCCCAGCTCGAGATACCAAAAGTTCTCATAGCTCTTGTCCAGCTCAGGCGGCCGCCGGGCGATATCCTCCGCCGTCAGCTTGGCCGCCCAGTCCGGCGCCTTGAAGGCCACGGGGGACGCCACTTCCCGGGCCTGCAGGAGGCAGCTCATCCCCATGGTGCAGCGATCGGGCTCGGTGACCGAGACATCCTCCCCGAACTCCGCCGCGCTTTCCCGTCCGAAGCGGTATTCCGCGCCGGTCAAAGGGGCCAGGACGCTGTCGCCGGAGCAATCGGCGAAGGTATGGGCGTAAACATTGTGCCAGGTTTGGGTGGTCATCTGCCAGCCGCGCACACAGCGGATGCTGCTGCCCTCCATCTCCGCGTCGCAGCAGGTGCAGTTGAGCAGGAGGGTAAGGCGCTCCTCGGCCAGGGCCTTTCCATATAGGATGCTGTCCCAGACCGGATAGAGCTTATAGGGGTTGCGGTACAGGGATTCCAGCTGAATTTCCTCCAAAATGCCCGTTTCCCGGAAATTGCCGGCGCCGCACACCCACATGCGGATTTCCCCCGACGCATTGCCGCCCAGCACGGGCCGCTCCTGCATGAGCACTGTGCGCGCTCCTGCCCGGGCGGCCGCCAATGCGGCGCACAGGCCCGCCAGGCCTCCGCCCACCACGCAGAAATCGGCGTGATGGTTGATGGTTTCCATCATGATACCTCCCTTGTATGGCCGTCATTGAAAACCGGCCCAAATGAGAATCATTTGGGCCGGTAATACCGCTACATTATCGCACGAACTCCAGGGTATCCGCAAAATGCTTGACCTGGGCCAGAAACCGACTGTAAAGCTCGCTGCCCAGCCGGGTATATTCTTCGCTTCCCTTCATGCCGCAAAGGGAAGCGAAGGTCTCCCCAATACGGCGTTCCACCTGCCGCCCCTGCCGGAAGCAGAGATAGTAGAAGGAAAGGGCGCCGGATTCCTGCAAATCGTCGTAAAAATCCGGCGCTGTGATATGCAGGGTGTTATAGAAGATATTCTGGGCGGTTTGCGCTACCAGCTGATTGGGCAGATAGGCGTCCAGTCCCACCTCCACGGCGAACGCGGAGAGGATCCGCCTCTGTGTGGGTAGGACGTGGTTTTTTTCCGTCTCCAGCCGGGGATTGACGTTCCCGTCAGCAGCCGACACCTCGTCCGCCATGATGGCGCCCAGCCGTCGTGCACGGCTGAGGTTGCCGTTCTGCTTTTCCTGTGTCAGGAGCTGGGCCGTGGCCTCCAGGGACTCCTCCGTGTTCGCATCGCTGGGATCCTCGAAATCGTCCCCGGCTATCTTCATGTCGCTGTCGTCGTCCAAACGCATATCCGCGCCTCCTCCCGTCCTGTCGGATGTTCAGGTTTTTTCCTGCTCCAGGGCCTGGCGGACAGCCGTGGCCAATTGATCCGGGCAGGAGGTGGGCTTGAAGCCGCAGCGGATGCCGGACAGCCGTCGGATCGCTTCCTCGGCGGGCATTCCCTCCACCAGGCGGGAAATCCCCTGGGTATTGCCGCTGCAGCCGCCTTCAAACTCCACGTTTTTGAGCAGGCCGTCCTCGAGGTCGAAGCGGATCCGCCGCGAGCAGACGCCCTTTGGTTTATATAGATGGGCCATAGAGTGCCTCCAAAAAGCTATTATGCGTTCTTTTTCCGCCGTTTATCCTTATAGGCCAGCAGCTCCTGGACATATTCGTCCGGGCAGGAAGTGCTTCCCAGCGGGCGGACATACCGGGTGTACATGCCGTGAAAATCGGAGCCTCCGGTCAGCAGCAGGCCGCGATCCTCCGCAAATGCCTTTAGGGAGTCGGCCTCTTCTTCAGTGTGATTGGGATGCCAGACCTCCACGCCGTCCAGCCCCGCTTCAGCCAGTTCCTCTAAAAGCTCCTCATTGTGGTAGACCATCGGATGGGCAAGGACGGCGATGCCGCCGGCGCTGTGGATGAGGTCGAGGACCTCCCGGGTGTCGGGATATTCCGGCTCGATGAGGGCCGATCCCACGCCGGGGGCGAACAGCTTGTCGTACAGCTCGCCGTAGATGGAGTCGGCGTAGCCGGCGTCCATGAGGGCGTGCATGATATGCTGTTTATAGATATTGGTGCTGCCGGTCGCGCATTTGACGATGAGCTCGGTGGTGATGGGGTAATAGCGCATGACCTTGCGCACCATACCCATGGCCGCCTTCTTGCGGCTCTCGCCGGTACGGCGGCAAAGGCCCTCCAGCCGATCGGGCGTGTCGCAGAGATAACAGAGCAGATGGGCTTTTTTGCCCCGCTGGGTGTCCATCGTGGAAAACTCCACGCCGTGGATGACGTTCAGACCCTGTCTGCGTCCGATGATGACTGCCCGGGTAGCGGCCGCGGTTGTGTCGTGGTCCGTCACCGAAATCGCGGACATGCCCCGACGCTTGGCAATGGCGATCAACTCGTCGATCCCCATGGACCCGTCGGAAATTTTCGTGTGACAATGTAGGTCGCTTGACACTATTACACCTCCAAAAGGATGAAACAAGAAACCCGCCCGGCGTCGGATTCGAAACGAGACCCGCGCTGGACGGGAATGCGGCGCCGAACGATATTGGAGGAAACCGCAGCATACGGCCGCCGTGCGATCCGCGCGCACGAAGACGGAATCCCCTACTCTAACTTCTTCTCATATATTAAATTATACACCCGCCGGAAGGGAAAGACAAGCCCTAAATCGGCATAAATGGAAGATGATGGAATATCTGGTCGTTGTTTTTCCCGTGAATGCGACAAATGGCGACACCGCAGTCGAGGCGGCTAGACGCAAAAAAACGCCGCAAACCATCACGGTTTACGGCGGCATGGAGCGGCTTACGAGGCTCGAACTCGCTACCTCCACCTTGGCAAGGTGGCGCTCTACCAGATGAGCTAAAGCCGCAGATTTCAGCGCGTCCATTATTCTAGCACAGAGCCCCTCGCCTGTCAAGGGGATTTTTCCCTGGCCGGGATACATTGCGCAGGAAGGGGGATGCCGGCATTCACGGTTTAGAAGGCCCCCCGCGCATGAAACCGCCATGCGCGGGGGGATACAGCGCTTCCTTAAAGGGAATACACCTTGTCCTCGCTGAGGATTTCCACGTTGCCGGCCTGCAGGGCACGGACGGCAGCTTCGTTGTTCTCCACCCGGAGGATGACGCAGGCCCGGCCCTCGTCCCGGGAAATGAAGGCGTACATATATTCCACGCTGATGCCCGCATCGGACAGGGCCTTCATCGCACCGGCAAAGCCGCCGGGAACGTCAGGAATACCGATGGCGATGACATTGGTCAGAGAGACGGTCAGACCGGCGTCCCGCAGGATTTTTTCCGCCTGGTCCGGTTTATCCACAATGATCCGTAAAATGCCGAAATTGGTGGTGTCCGCGATGGACAGGGCGCGGATGTCGATACCGGCGGCGGCGATGATGGAGGTGATTTCCGCCAGGCGTCCGGATTTGTTCTCCACAAAGAGGGATAGCTGTTTGATAAACATAGGATATCCTCCCTTAAATTGTCGTTGACCTTCCGCCTTTAGTATAACACGGATAAGGTCGGCTTTACCATGGAAATTCGGAAATTTATAGAGCCCGGTTGTCGATAACCCGTTTGGCCTTGCCCTCCGAGCGGGGCAGGGCGCCCGGCTCCATCAGCCGTACCCGGGCGTGGACGTTGAGGGTGCTTTGTAAAGCGCCTTCAATCCGCTTTTCCGTGTTTTCCAAATCCCGAACCGTGTCGGAGAACATGGCGGCGTTCATCTCCACCTGGACCTCCATGGTGTCCAGGTTATTCTGACGGTCCACCAAGATGAGATAGTTGGGATCCATGCCCAGCTCCAGCAGCACATGCTCCACCTGGGAGGGGAAGACGTTGACTCCCCGGATGATGAGCATATCGTCGCTGCGGCCGCGGGGCTTGGTCATCCGCACCGTGGTGCGCCCGCAGGCGCAGGGCTCGTGGGTGATCGCGCAGATATCCCGCGTCCGGTACCGGATGAGAGGCAGGGCCTCCTTGCCTATGCAGGTGAAGACAAGCTCGCCGTATTCCCCGTCGGGCAGGGGCTTCAAGGTATCGGGATCGATGACCTCGGGATAGAAATAATCCTCATTGACGTGCAGGCCGTCCTGCATTTCACAGTCATAGGCCACGCCCGGACCGGCGATTTCCGACAGGCCGTAAATATCGTAGGCCTTGATGGCCAGCAGCCGCTCAATTTCCCGGCGCATATTGTCCGTCCAGGGCTCCGCCCCGAACAGCCCCCCCCGCAGGGGCAGGGTGGTGGGATCGATCCCCATGTCCCGGACGGTTTCACCGATGAACATCGCATAGGAAGGGGTGCAGCAGAGGAAGTTGGAGGCAAAATCCTGGAGGATCTGCACCTGGCGCTTGGTGTTGCCGGAGGAAACGGGAATCGCTGTCGCTCCCATGTATTCGGCCCCATAGTGGAGGCCGAGGCCGCCGGTGAACAGGCCGTAGCCGTAGGATACATGGATCCGATCCTCCCGGGTGGCTCCGGCGGCGGAGAGGGCGCGGGCCGCGCCCTCCGCCCAGACATCGATGTCATGCCGGGTGTAGCCCACCACCGTCTGCTTGCCGGTGGTACCGGAGGAGGCGTGGATACGCACCAGCTCGCTTTGGGGAACGGCGAAAAGCCCGAAGGGGTAGTTGTCCCGCAGATCCTGCTTGGTGGTGAAGGGGAGTTTGACGATATCGTCCACCGAATTGATATCGTCGGGCGTAACGCCCATCTCCTGCATCTTTTTGCGGTAGAATGGGGTGTTGTGGTAAACC
>CAKTXU010000129.1 GCA_934630995.1 uncultured Eubacteriales bacterium | reverse complement strand
CCAACGAAATGACCTGGCCCGCAGAGAAGTATCCACCCTTCCCGTCGCAGAGGCGAACCAGCGCCACCGCCGCGCTGTACCGGCCGTCTTTGAGCAGCATGATGGGCTGGTACCAAACCTCCAAGGTCTGCTGCCGAACGGCCTCCTTCAGCCGACGCAGAATATCGGCTTCCGTCCGGATCATCTCGTCGAGCTGGCCGTTATAGACGGCAATCGGCTGGTCGGATTCCTTGGCAAAGCGCAGGGCGGACTGGATGTGGTCCAGAAGGGTGCTTGGCGTTTCGCCATGTTCGGGATATACACAGGCCGCGATGCGCACCCGCAGCGGGAACGAAAGCGTCCCTACTGTGACCGGTTTGATAAACATGCTTTGCAGCCGGTCGGCAAAGGCTGCTGTATCCTCACCCGAGAGGGAGACGCCCAAAAACACATCTCCGTTGATGCGGTACAGATACGAGCCGAAGAAACGCGAAATCCGGCGCAGAACCTCATGCAGAATCTCGTCTCCGATATCGGCGCTGAACAATTCGTTGTACTGGCTGAACGAGCAGACATCTACGCAATAGAGGCTGAACCGTCTCTTTTTGTCATAGGAAATCAGCATATTGGTGTCACGGAGGAGCTTCGGCCGATTGCCCGCGGCGAATACCGGATCGGAATAGGCCAGTTGTTCCACCTGCTTGCGGTAACGGTTAAAGGTCTTGGACAGCTCCATCATTTCAAGATCCGTGTACTCGTCAAAGACCACGTCGCTCTTTCCCTCTATGAGCTGCCGGCATTTCTCCGTCAGCATACGGATGGGGGACTCCCCCGAAACACGGTCATAATACCTGTGGATTACGTTGGAAATCTGCTCTTCCGCCCGGTTTTCACCCGGCTCACAGCTCAAATATTGATACCGCGCCATCAAAAAGCTTTTTTCCCCGTTAATCCGCACCTGCAGCAGAAGTTGCAGGGACAGCCCCTTTGCAAAGTCGTCCCGCTTCTGCTCATCCAGTTTTTCCCGCAGCGCGACGATATAGCTTCCATCATCCAGCCTGCCGGCGAGATAGCGGCTGCGTATGTATTCGCTCAGCCGGGCCGGGATGCTTTTCAGAAACTTCTCTTCCTCAGCCGGGCCGATCAGCCGAGCGGCTTGGGCGTATCCCTCAATGGAGAAGTAAAACAACGTGACGGTAGAACCGGCGTCATATAGCCAGCCATCCAGCGCCGCTGCAAACCCTTTCCGATTATAAAGGCCGGTGGCCCGGTCGACGCAGTCCGCTTCCCGCAGCGCGCGTTTTTGCCGGATATTTCTGCGCAGCAGATCAATAAGTATCAGCAGGAGTACTTGGGACAAGACGCACAGCAGAGCCAGACCCAGCCGCTGCCCCATGCTCAGCCAGCCTGCCGCGGGCTGGATGCTGAGTGTCCACTGTGTGGGAAGATAGAAAACCGTTTTTTGTGCCTGAGAAAAATCGACGCCCGCATGAGAGCCCGCCACGATCTCCTTATTACCGTTCTGCGGCTCTACCCGCCAGAGCTCATAATCATACCCTTGGGCATGCAGATCCTCCAGGCCGAGCTGTTCCAGCACATAGTCCCGGGCCAACGCCACGACCACTTGCCCCAGATAAGCGTCCTCCTCGATGATCGGCTGCAAAAACAGAAATACCTCTTGCTCTTCCGGGTCGTTTTCCAATACAACCGGGCCTTCCACCACAAGTTCCTTGACGACCTTATCCATGGTATAAATATAAGAAAAATCCTGCAGGCCCCTTCCCACCAAGCCGCCAAATTTGTCCTTGGGCAGAATACCCGTCAAGGTATCCCCCTCAAACAGGCCGACCATGAGAACCTCCCTGCGCTGAAGCAGAGGTTCGACCGCCGTTTCAAACCATGCCGGCGCCTCTATCCGCATGGTCTTCATCGCATGGGCTGTCTGGGCCAGGGCGGTGGCCTCATTGATGGTTCCCTGCATTTGCAGGACAATCTTTTCCTTGTAATAAAACAGGATGTTTTCGGCTTCCCTTTGCCGCGTATCCACGACGGTGCCTCGCAGCCAAACAGCGGAAGCGATGGTCGCGGAAAGGATAAGCACAACGACGGCGGCGCACGCGAACATCCGTTGAACCTGCTTTTTCATACGCACCTCACTTCTGCCGGACATGATAATACCCTTTTCCGTTTTGCTTTACATAGTAGAGCGCTTCATCCGCGTCGGCGATCATCTGCTCCAGCCCCGCGCCCGGCCGGTAAATCGATACGCCCACACTGCATTGGACCGGGATGCTCTGTCCGCCCGACTGAATATTCGTCTGAAGCCGAAGTACCAGCTCGTCCAACACGCTCCGCAGCTCTTTTTCGTCATCCAGGCTGGTCAGCAGCATAACGAATTCATCTCCGCCATACCGTCCCACCACACCGTCGTATTTTTTCTCGAACTCCCGGAGAATGTACCCGATGCTTTTCAGTGCGATGTCCCCTCCGGCATGTCCGCAGCTATCGTTAAGGTGTTTCAAATTATCCATATCCACAAAGCA
The DNA here is from genome assembly GCA_934630995.1 of uncultured Eubacteriales bacterium. Taxonomy (GTDB): domain Bacteria; phylum Bacillota; class Clostridia; order Oscillospirales; family Acutalibacteraceae; genus CAKTXU01. Next base: position 3,446 of record CAKTXU010000129.1, on the reverse strand, counting down.
TAGAGCCTTGGTCATCTGGGGATCGGCCTTTTTCAGCAGGGCGTCCGCCTGGCTCAGAAACACCGAACGGGTGACCACCCCGGTCAGGCTGTCGGACAGGCCGTCGCTGGTCAGGCGCAGTACCTCCTGAAAATCAGCCGTCTCCGGCCGCTCGTCCCGATAGATCCTGTTCTCCAGTTCCTCCACCGAATGGACCAGCATATCCACAACCTTCATCTGGCGGGCGATATACCGCCGCACAAGCCATAAAAGACCGATGCATAGCAGCGCTGTAAGCCCAACGACCAGGAGCAGGGCCGGAAGCATCTCTTGATAAGTGGTCCAGAAATTAACCGAGCATAAAATATCCCAGCCCGTATTCTCCACCCGCTGATAGGTGGTGTAGTACAGGCCTCCGTCCCGGAGGCCCCAGAAGGAGCCGGGCTGGGTAGCTAAAAGCTGCTCTTCCAGACGGTCCGCCGTGGTATCGAACAATGTGCTGTTTCTCAAAACGTCTGTAATGGCAGCCCCATAGGGCAGGCCCGCGGTAGAGGACATGATCTGGCCCCGGGAACCGATCAGCGTCACCTCTGAGCCGCTGGCTCCTGCCGATTGCCCCAGAATCTCTACCACCTCGTCAAAGTAGATGGCGCAGAACAGGCACCCGGTTATCGTCCCCTGCCCATCCAGCAGAGGAACCGCCACGGTGTAATTCAGCGTCGCGCCGTCGGCGCCCGCGGCAAAGCTGTCCGTCACCTGCCGCTGTCCGGTGGAAAACAGCCGCTGCATATAATCCCGGCTGGCAAGGCTTGCCGGTTCGGAACCGTCGGAATAGACAAAGATGTTGGAATCTACATAGCAAATCATCATGTACCCGAAATATGGGCTCATTTGATCCAGTTTTTTTACCTTGTCGATGGGAGGGATGCCGGGGTCATAAAACTCCGGGAGAGCTGCCAGGGATTCCAACAATTCAACCGCCCCATTGATCCGCTGGGATATCTGAGAATGGCTTGCGGCCAGCGAAGTTTGCGCATCCGTCCGCATCCGGCTGATCGAAAGAACCCCGCCGCCGACAAAGACGACGATCATGACCAGCGCGCAAAACAGCAAGCTGTAACGAGTGATGGGGGCAAAGGAAATATCCCATTTGCTGTCTCTTTTTTGGTTTCCTTTTATCATGAACGGTCACCCTTCCTATTGATAAATATATCGGTTTATTGCCAGAGCGACGCCCCGTCATATACTCTCGTGGCGGCATCCCAATACCCCAGCCGTTTGCACTCCGAGACAACCAGGCTCTGCACCTGCGCAAACAGCTCCGCAGTCACTGCAGCAAGCCTGACAATATCGCCGTGGATGAGCGTATCGGCCGCCTCAAGGCACAGCTGATAGATTCCGCAGTTCAGGGGGTTCTTGTCCCGGCTCACCAGCTTTGGAATGCTTCTTCCAATACTGAGATTCCGAGCCAGGACTTCATAAACTGACCGCAGCGCGTCGTATTGAATATGTTCCGTGAGAAAATTCAGCAAGGTGCGCGGTATCAATTGATGTTCATAGGGCTGTTCCCACTGCCGGACAATGGCTTCTCTGAGCCTCTGTGCGTCTTTGAGCGGCACATAACCCGCCGCGTGGGCGGCAGCCCTTCCCACTGTCAGAGACAGCAGGTCCAGGCTGTCCAGATACCGGCGGACATGACAGGCGATGGATTCCGGTGTGATTTGTATCTTCTGGAGGGCCGCCAGGTCCATTACCACCGAGATCCCCCGCCGGGGCGCCGCCGTCACCACACCCCAGTTCTGCAGCATCCGCACCGCTTTGACGGACGTGTCCCGGCTGATGCCATAGTATTGCTGGAGCTGGTCATGGGTGGGAAGGTGGTCTCCGGGCTGATAGCGGCCTATGGCGATGAGGCCCAGCAGATCAAGGCATACTGAGGAATACCGCTCTTGCGCCATACTGAGCTGCTGACCCAATCCCTCCGCCAACATGGGGCAAGGGGAGCGCATCCGGAGATAATGCAGTTTATCCGTCTGCTTTGCAATGGCTTGATATTGGGAGAAGAGGGCATCTAACTGTGCCTGCTTCGGCGTGCCGCCGCTTTTTATTGACTGAAACATCGTTTCAATATGCAAGCGGTACCGCACCCTGTCCTCCAGGGAGCCTTGGAGCGGCTCTTTTCCCTGAAAGCCCAGACTGTCCACGACCCGCAGCAGCAACTCATTTTCATTCCGGGCGATGAAAAAACGCCACAACCGGCTGGCAATCCGCCAGAATTCGTCGGGTCGATTTGGGTCCATATTGTCCAGGATCGTCTCCGGTATATGCCAGTCCTCACTGGCGCACAGGCGCAATCCCCGTAAATAAATCGGATAGCAAAGCAGGTTGGCCGTTTGCATCAGATCGTTTACCTGCGCAGCCTCCGCCGGCTTCATGTTTTGCAGCGCCCTGCCCGCCGGTGAGGCAAAGGCGGAGATCACGGTGGGACGTTTTCTCGGCGCAATTTCCAGGAAGCCGTCCTGTTCCAGCAGCTCCAGCGCCCGCCGAATGGTTCGTTCCGAGGTTCCAAATTCTCTGCACAGAACCGCCCGCCCTGGCAGCTTGGTGCCGACCGGGAGGATGCCGCATTCAATTTTATGTTTCAGCCGCTGATAAGTCCGCTCATATTGGATCACGTCGCTTTTCATGCCTTTACCCGCCATTTCCGCTTCAATGTATGCCAGTCTCTTTAGTCTAAGTATCAAAAAACCGAGGCCATGCGAGCGATAGTTCTTTCTGAAGCTCAGCAAATACAAGAGAGAATATCTGGGAACGTATATAGACTAATTAGAGCAAAAATAAAATCGGTTACCAGTCCTCCGGCGATCGCACAACTAGGTACTTCTACAGTCTATTATACCATCTGTTTTGCCATACTGCAAGATTAGATGGCAATATGGCGCTGCTGTCCGTCAATTACAATTCATTTTTTTAGCTAAGCACTCTCTGAGGTCGTCCGGCAATTCTCGCTACAGTTCCCCCAAAAACATATTGGCGCTGATAGCGAGGAATTGTGTATTGTCAGGCACCAGGAAATATTCACTAATTTTTTTTGCCCGGCAGGAAAACCATCGTCACATCCCCTTAACAAAAACACAAGCGAAATCGACTATTTATCATACAGTATGGAGCATGTGTAGATACTGTTGTTTCTAGGAATTTTATGTCAAACTCGGCGGAATTGTGCCGCCTGATGGGACTGAAGGCGGCGTTTTCCTATATCCAACTCGAAAGGCGGGGGGGATTCCCCTCCATTGGCCTGCGGTCGATCCATCCAATAAGGTTGTTCTTAAAACACAAAAAGCCACCAGTCAAACGACTGACGGCTTTGGCCGGAGTGGAATGAAAGGAAGCGGATGAAACTCTGGCGACACAGGCGCACCCGCAAAATAACTGGCAGGAGCCGAAGCATTGTGAGCGCGTTTACA
>CAKTXU010000128.1 GCA_934630995.1 uncultured Eubacteriales bacterium | reverse complement strand
CCACGGCGGCGCGCATGAAGGGTTCCCACCCGGGGCAAAGGAGGGGAAAACGGGATACGGACAGGGCTTCCAGCTGTTCCGCCGTCACAGCGGTGGAATCCAGCGGATCGTCCTCCACGTGGGCGATTCGGAGAATATGGCTGCCCACCGTTATCCCCCGACGGCGTAGGATCTGTCGGCAGACGGCCCCGGCAAAGACCAGCGGGGCGGTCAGGCGGCCGCTGAAATGGCCGCCGCCCCTGATATCGTTATAGCCCGCATACCGCACGAAGCCGGGGTAATCGGCGTGGCCGGGCCGGGGCAGGCGGGACAGGGAATCATAATCCCCCGACCGCTGGTTCTCGTTGACGATTTCCATGGCCAGCGGCGCGCCGGTGGTCCGGCCATCCAGCACGCCGGAAAGGATGCGGGGCGTATCGCTTTCCTTCCGGGTGGTGGCGGTCTGATCGTTGCCGGGGGCCCGCCGGGCCATTTGAACGAGGATTTCGTCCATGTCCAGCGGTTCTCCGGCGGGAAGGCCGTCCACCACGCAGCCAATGGCCGGGCCGTGACTCTCCCCGAAAATGGACAAGCGGACGCGTTCACCGATCATCGACGGCAAGGACATCTCCTCCAATCGTTTGAAAATCCTGGAAAAAGGCGGGCCAGCTCTTATCGACCGACTGGGCGTCGGTGATTTCCACCGGGTTCTCACAAACCAGAGCCGCCACCGCCATGCTCATGACAATGCGGTGGTCGCCGCAGCCGGGGACCCGGCCGCCGGTCAGGCGGGGGACCCCGCGGATGACAAGCCCGTCGGGCAGCTCCCCGACATCCGCGCCCAGCAGCCGCAGACAGCGGGCTGTGGTTTCCAACCGGTCGCTTTCCTTGAGCCGCAGCCGGGCGGCATTGCGGATGCGGGTGACGCCTGACGCCGTGGCGGCGGTCACCGCCAAAACCGGCACCAGATCAGGGATCTGGGCGGCGTCTATATCGATGCCGTGCAAGGGCGCTTTCCGGCAGTGGAGGATACCCTCCTCCCCGGTGACAGCCGCGCCGAAGCGGCGGAAAAGAGACAGGGACTCCCGGTCCCCCTGCGCGGATACAGTCCGCAGCCCCCGCAGGGCGGTATGGCCGCCCAGAGCGCCGGCGGCCAGCAGGAAGGCCGCCTGGGACCAGTCCGCCTCCACCGTGACGGCGGCGGGGCGGTAGGTCTGATTCCCCGGAATATGCCAGCCGTCTGGGACGGTATCGATCCGTATACCCGCCTGCCGCAGCGCGTTCAGGGTCATCTCCACATAGCCCGCGGATTCCAGCGGCGTGGTCAGCCGGAGCTCGCTGTCCTCCCGGCAGAGGGGAAGGGCGAAGAGCAGCCCGGAGATAAACTGGCTGGAAATGTCCCCCGGCAGCGTGTACAGGCCGCCGGTAAGGCGGCCCTTCAGCCTCAAGGGCAGGCAGGCATCCGCCCTTTCCGGAGTAAGCGTTATCCCGTGGGAGGGCAGGCAGTCGGCGTAGACCCCCAGGGGCCGCTGCGGAAGACGGCCCCGCCCGATGAAGCGGGCGCAAATCCCCCGGGCGGCATAGACCGGCAGGAGGAAGCGGAGGGTGGAGCCGCTTTCCAGACAATCCACCGTGACCGGCTGGTCCGGCAGCTTCGGTGATGCGCACGAGAAGAGAGCGGTTTCCCCCTGAAGCCGGACGGCGACACCCAGGCCCGCCACCCCGCGCAGGGTGGCGCGCATATCGTCGGACGGGCTGACGCCCTCCACTCTGCCGCTTCCGGCCAAAGCCGCGCAAAGAAGCGCGCGGTGCGCGGCGGATTTGGAGGGGGGCGGGGTCAGGATGCCGTCGATGGAGGAGGGGGAGACGCGGACGATAGACATGGGGGGACTCCCTTCCGTATTCACAGTTCTTCGCCCCGCAGGAACGCGCCCAGCAGGGAGAGGGGCAGGCGGTAGACGAAACTGTCGCCCACAGCATGGATTAGGGCCAAATCAATATGGGTGCCGCTGCGCTTTTTGTCAAAAGCCACACCGGGCAGATAATCGTCCAGGGACGCAGTGTCCGCGACGGGCAGGCCGTATCGCTGAAGGACGGAGGCCAGACGGGCGGTGACGCCCTTTTCGGTCAGCCCCTGCCGCTCGGAGGCCTCGGTGATCAGCACCATGCCCAGGGCCACCGCCCGGCCGTGGCTCATGGCGCTGTAATCGTAGTATTTTTCCAGGGCGTGGCCCATGGTATGGCCGAAATTGAGGAGCTTGCGTTCTCCCGATTCGTTTTCATCCCGTTCCACCACGCCGCGCTTGATATCGATGGCCCGCAAAATGGTGTCCTCCAGCCGATCCGGCGCCGCCGCGGCCCCGGATTCCAGCAGGGAGAAAAGAGGGGCGTCCTTGATGCAGGCGGCCTTGATGACCTCCGCCAGACCGTCGGCGAAGAGGGGGGCGGGAAGGGAGGCGAGGGCGTCGGGGTCCACGATGACCCGGCGGGGCTGCCAGAAGGCGCCCACCAGATTCTTCCCTTCGGGGATATCCACCCCGGTTTTTCCCCCGACCGAGGCGTCCACCTGGGACAGGAGGGTGGTGGGGATTTGGATAAAGTCCATTCCCCGCAGCCAGGTGGCGGCGGCAAAGCCGGTCATATCCCCCACCACGCCGCCGCCTACGGCCACCAGCAGATCGCTGCGGGTGAAGCCGCCCTCCGCCAGCTTGCCGTAGATGGCCGCGATAACATCCAGCCGTTTGTGCTCCTCCCCGGCGGGGAAGGAGAAGACGGAAGCGGCATATCCGGCCTCCTCCAGGGAACGGGCCACCCGGCCCGCGTAAAGGGGAAAGACGTTGGAATCGGTGACCACCATGGCACGGACACCGCCGTTGACCTCCCGGCTCAGGGGGCCGGCGGTTTCCATCAGCCCCCGGCCCACCAGGATATCGTAGGGGCGCGAAGTATTTACACGCAGCGCTCGCATAAAGGCATCAACCTTTCTTCTCACGAAGGGACTCGAATCGGCCCTCGTTTTCCTTGATTTCCCGGCCCCGGCGGAGAACGGCCGTCAGCCGGTCCCTGTCTCCCGCGGCCACCGCATCCCGGCAGGCGGTCAGGTTTCCGATCAGTGTATCGATTTCCGCGCAGAGGTCGTCGGCATTGCGGAGAAACAGCTCGCTCCACAGGGTTTCATCCACCGCCGCCACCCTGGACACGTCCCGGTAGCTTCCGGCGGAAAAGCCCGCGTGATAGGGACAGCAGGGGGATTTGACGTAGGCGCCGGCTAAAGCGTGAGGGAGCTGACTGGTGAAGGCAATCATCCGATCGTGGCGTTCGGGGGTGGTGACGGTCAGCCGGGCGCATCCCAGCTCCTCCGCCAGGGCTTTCATTTGCTCCAATGCCCGGGGATCGGTATTTTCCATAGGGGTGAGGAGATAAGAGGCGCCTATAAAAAGATCCGGATCGGCGTTGGCAAAGCCGCTTTTTTCCTTCCCGGCCATGGGATGGCCGCCGACAAAGAGCAGGCCCCTGGCTTCGCACAAGGGAGCCAGGGCCGCCGTCACAGACCGTTTGACCCCGCAGACATCGGTCACCACCGCGCCGGGGCGCAGGCGGGCGGCATGTTCCCGCAGAAAATCCTCGCAGGCTTGGGGCGCCAGCGCGAGAATGAGCAGGTCGGCCCGTTCCAGGAGCTCGGGGCCGCCCGCCTCATCCACCGCGCCCCGCTCCAGGGCGGCGGCGAGGACGGCGGGATCCCGATCAATCCCCAGCAGGCGGTGGACACCGGTGCGGCGCAGGGCCAGGGCCATAGAACCGCCGATGAGGCCCAGGCCGGCGATGGCGATGGAGGAGGTACTGGAGGACATAAGCGTTCCTTTCCGCGCCGCAGGCGCGACAGGTGAGGTGTGAATTCTCTCTGGCAATTAGTCTTCCCGCCTGGAGAGCTTTTTCCCGAAGACGCCGGCCACCTCGCCCAGCCGGGCGGACAAGGAGGAGAATTGGACGGGCGTGATGGACTGGGCGCCGTCCGACAGGGCGTGGGGCGGATCGTTGTGTACCTCGATGATCAGGCCGTCGGCTCCGGCGGCCACGGCCGCCATGGCCAGAGGCTCCACCATCCAGGCGATGCCCGCCGCGTGGGAGGGATCCACCACCACCGGCAGGTGGGAGAGCTTCTTCAGCAAGGGAACAGCGGAAATATCCAGGGTGTTGCGGGTCATCGTTTCAAAGGTGCGGATTCCCCGCTCGCAGAGGATGACCCGCTCATTGCCCGAAGCCATGATGTATTCGGCGCTCATAAGCAGCTCCTCAATGGTGTTGGCCAGACCGCGTTTTAGCAGGATGGGCTTGTCGACCTTGCCCAGCTCCTTGAGCAGTTCAAAATTTTGCATGTTCCGGGCGCCCACCTGAATGACGTCCACATCCTCGAACTGGACGAGATGGGCGGCGGACATGATTTCCGTGACAATGGGCAGCCCTGTCCTTTTCCGGGCGTGGCGGAGCAGCTCCAGCCCCTCGGCCCGCAGGCCCTGGAAGGCGTAGGGAGAGGTCCGGGGCTTGAAAGCCCCCCCGCGCAGGAAGGCGGCTCCCGCCGCTTTGACGTCGGCGGCCACGGCCTCAATCTGTTCCTCGCTTTCCACCGAGCAGGGACCGGCTATCAGCGCCAGACTCCCGCCCCCGATGACGGAGCCGCCCCCCAAATCGATAACGGTATCGTCGGGGTGAAATTTCCGGTTGGCCTTTTTATACGGCTCCTGTACCCGCTTGACGCTCTGGACAATGTCCTGGGCGGCGACATATTCGATATCCACCTTGGCGGTGTCGCCCAGCAGGCCGAGCACTACCGAGTGTTCGCCATACCAGGCATTGACCTTCACGCTGTTCTGTTTGGCCAGCTGGGCGGAGAATTCCTCCACCTGCTTGGGGGTGACGCCGGGCTTGAGTACGATAATCATGATGGTTTCCTTGCCTTTCTGTGCCGGGGGCACTGTCGATGGTGGGTTTGGCGGCAACCCGCCGGGCGGCCCCTCCGGCTGTATCTCCGGGAGAGGCGACAAAAAAGGCGGGGCTCATGTCCATGAGCTCCGCCAAAATGGGCTGATAAAATGGATGTGGGCAGTCAGCGGGGGCGCCATGGACAGGTATTGGGTTTTTCAGCACAGCAAAAATAGCCCCGGCTATAATGATAGCCGAAGCCGAAGGCGGTAAATCGATTGTTTAACCTGCCTGTCGCTGCGCAATCCATGGAGAACCCTCCGCCTGAAATTTAAGAGTCTGTGTACATGATAGAACCGCCGGGCCGATTTGTCAATATAAAATTCATGAATGTCTGCTGAACATGGAAAAACCGTCACCGCAGATACGGGCAGCCCCCGGATATCTGCGGATTTTTGGGCAGATTTTATCGGCAGCCGCTTGTCAGGCGGGCGATTGCCTCCGCCGCCTGTGCGGGGGGCAGCTCGCCGTCGGCCGTCAGGGAGGCGGCCCGGCGGTAGAGGGGATCCCGCGCCGCCAGCAGCTCCCGCACGGCGGCCTCTCTGTCGGGCCGGGCCAGCAGGGGGCGGGTGGTGTCGCCCGACAGCCGGCGCAGGACGGTTTCAGGGGAAACCGTGAGATAAACCACGTCGCCGGTTTCGGCCAGTACGGCGGCGTTGAGGGGATTTGTCAGCGCGCCGCCGCCGGTGGCTATGACCAAATTTTCCTGCCCGGCCAGCTCCCGGCAGGCAGCCTGTTCCCGGCGGCGGAAATCCGCCCCAATCCCATGCAGCCCCGGCGGACCTTTGAGGAGACGGGGCTCCGGGAGTTGGCGGAATCCATCCGCCGCCACGGTATCCTCCAGCCCCTGACGGTGCGGCGGACCGCGGCGGGCTGGGAGCTGGTGGCGGGGGAGCGGCGGCTGCGGGCAGCCGTGCTGGCGGGTCTGGAGACCGTCCCCTGCCTGGAGGCGGAGGTGGACGGGCGGGCCTCCGCCCTGCTGGCCCTTGTGGAGAATTTGCAGCGCAAGGATCTGCATTACCT